>JAYTZB010001631.1:0-5956 GCA_043742085.1 Polyangiaceae bacterium | reverse complement strand
CGCTCATGCGGCACGAACGGACAGTCGCGTGGCGATGGCGAAGGCGACGCCGAAGGTGAGGAGGGTCATGTAACTATTGAATCCCTGGTCGCCCCAGATCTGGATGACGACGACCACCACGGCGCCCAGCGCGCCCAGCGCAGCGCTCCGTTCGAGCGGGGTCTGGGCCGCTCGATACCCGCGGAGCGCCAGGGTGCTCGTCATCGGATAGATCATCCACAGCAGCGTGAATCCGAGCACGCCGCCGAGGGACCAGATCCACAGGACGCCGTTGTGGGCGATGAGACGGAAGTTCTTGAAGAGCTCGCCGAGGTCGACCGGGGGATTGTTCGGCGAATAGTCGTAGTCGTGCCCGAAGCCCTGCGAGATGACGGGGTTCTCGTGCAGCGTGTAAATGAGGTTCTCGTTCTCGATGTCGCGCGAGATGCTCGAGTTGTCCTTCTGGTCCATGACCGAGACCACGAGCTGCGCGGGCTTCAGGAGCGGTGACGGCGTCGTCGCAGCGAGCTCGGAGCCGACCAGCACGTAACCGACGAGCATGGGAACGGCGAGGGCGAGGGCCCACGTGACGCGACGCTTGCGCTTGCTCGGCTTCAGCGCGAGGTAGATCACGAGCGGAGCCGCGAAGAGGCTGATGAACGCGAGGCGCCGGTTGTTGAGGACGATGCCGAGCAGGATCGGCGTGGCGACCATCAGCGAGCGGATCAGCACCTTGCGCGTGCGTTGCTCGAGGTTGTGCGCGAGCAGGATCATCAGCGCGGTGACGAACAGCACGGTGTCCGAGTGGTTCGTGCACCACTCCGGCTTTCCCGGCAGCTGCGTGATGCCCGCGGGCGCACACACGCCGAAGTAGATGTAAATGACGAGCAGGCTGCGAGCCGCTGCGACCGTCACGAACGCCGTGCCCACGGAGGCGAGGTCCTCGGGAATGCGCAGCGCGTAGAGGAACAGCATCGCCACGAGCGGGAGCTGCATGAGGTGGATGGTCTGGCGGAACGCCGGCTCGATGCCGCCGCCGCGAAGGATGCCGACCACGGCGAGTCCGACCACCGTCGCGAGGAAACCGAGCAGCGCCTGGCGCGCGAACTTCGGCGGCGGCGTCCAGTCCTCGGACTTCTTCCCGCGGACCGCGCGATAGAGGAGGAAGCCGGTCAGGATCGTGAAGATCGAGAACGACGCGCCGGGCACGCCGGCGAACTCCTTGATGGTGCCGAAGAACGCGACCGCGGCCGGCCACATCACGGTGTTCCAGTAGCCGCCTTCGCCGGCGGCGACCGCTCCCATGTCCTTGAACATCGCCTCGCTGAACGTCTCGATGAAGAGCGCGAGCACGAGGTAGATGCGGAGCGCCCTCCACACCCGCTGCTTGGACATCACGACGTAGAGGAGCGGTCCCCAGAAGATGATCAGCGCCGTGTCGAGGCGGAACGAGTTCGCCCAGGTTCCGGGCCCCGAGAACTTCGGGCTCGACGCGAAGTACGCGAAGAGCGTCGCCGCGAAGACACCGCCGATGATCTGGAGCGTCGGCTTGAGGAAGTTGTCCTGGAGGACCTTCCTGTCCATCTCCTCTTCGTCGGGACGCGTTCCGAACGCGCCGTACTGCTGCGCGACCTTCTGCGTCAGCTGCGCAAGCTGGTCAGGATTCGCCAGGTGGGGCGGCAGCGAGCCGCCAGGCCTGGGCTTGTTCATGACGTTACTCGACGGTCGGCCAGCACGTCTTCGAGCGTATCGCGCCTACGGTCTGGTCCGCCATGATGCGATGCACCTCGAGGTTCGGGTGGTAGTCGCAGCCGAGGCCGTACCGGGTGCCCATCTCCACGTACTCCATGAAGTAGATCTTCTGGTCGCCGGCGCCGTTCCGCTGCTCGACGATGCTGTGGAGCGTGTTTCGGAGGTCGGTCCGCGCGTTGTCGAGCGGGAACTTGTCCGTGACCATCGGCGGGACCGCGAGGAAGATCTGGGCGTTCGGGCGCTTGCCGCGGACGAACGCGACGAACCTGGCGTAGGCGGCCTCGAAGCCCGGGAGGTCGATGCCGTCCGGGACCGTGTCCTGGTTCAGGTCGCGGGCGAAGTCGTTGGTCCCGAGGTTCAGCACGACCACCTCGGGCTGCGCTTCCTTGGAGAAGTCCCAGAGCTGGCCGCCGGCCTCGGGGCGCTCGGTGGCGAGCGTGCGGAGGTAGTAGTCGGGGATGACGGTCTTCGCGTCCGGATCCGGCTTCGCGCTCGGGTCGGCCTTCGGCGCTTCGCCGACGCCCTGCTCGCGGTAGTTGACGTTGACGCCCTTGCCCGAGAAGCAGAGCGTGGTCGCTTCCGCATCGAGCTTGCGCGCGGCAATCGAGCCGTAGGCGAGGTAGATGTTCTGCGTCATGGGGATCTTCACGTCCTCCATGCCGCCCTGGCCGTTCGGGGCCTGACGGATGGTCACGTCGTACGGGCACGTCGCGTTCGCGCCTTCGTTGCCATAGCCGCAGGTGATCGAGTCACCGATGTACTCGATGCGGTGCGCCTTGTCGGCGACGGGGAGCTGCGTCGTGCCGGGACCGAACGTGAACGGAAGGAACGCGCTGTCTCCGTAGAGCGCCTCGCTGGTCCGCATGACGGTGATCTCGTGGAAGCCGTCGGGGAGGTGGCGCGTGACGGTGTGGCTCTCGACGGCGCCGCCGAGGATGACCTTCGTGACGTTGCCGTCGATGACCTCCTCGTACGCGACCTCGACGCCGGACTCGGCGCCCCACGTCACCTCGGTGCCCTGAAAGCGCGCGGTCATGGCGTTGCCGGACCAGTCGAAGCGCGGCTTCGTGGGGTCCTTCAGATCGAAGCGGCCGGTGAGCTTGGTGATGGCCGCGCCCTGGATGCGCGTGTCGGCGCTGGAGCTCGCCGGCGAGAGGTTGCTGCTGGTGCACTCGACGTTCGGGCCGCTCACGCCGCCGTTCTCGAGCGGCGCGTTGCGGTCGCTCAGCTTGACGACGCACGCGGGGGTGAGGAGGACGAGGGCCGCAGCGGCCTTGAGGGTCCAGCGCGAGGCGAGGAGAAGCGACTTGGAAGCCATGGTGCTGAGCGCTCGAGTTGCGGCTCTCGTGCCAGCGCGGATCGTTCGAAAACTCAAGCACACACGCATCTCGCGATGTGGCGTTTCAACGCGCAAAGTGCCACTTCCGCGTGCGCATGTGACGGTGGTCCCCGAGCGACCGTGCAGCTCTAGCGCGCGAGGCGGGCGCGCAGCACGGGCTCCAGGCGGGCGGCGATCGCCACGTTCATCGCCACGTCGGGGTGGTAGTCGCAGCCCCAATGCGTGGAGGAATCGTCGAGCGGGATGAGCTCGATCTGCTTGTCACCCTCGGCGATGCGGCGTGCGACCACGCTCTCGAGGCGCGTCCGGGCCAGCTCCTTCACGGTCCCCGGGCCGGACGGCGTCGGCTCCGCATGCAGCATCGGGCTCGTCGTCACGAGAAGCGCGGCGCGCGGATAGACCTCGCGAACGCGCCGCGCGAAGCGGACGTAGGCGTCCTCGAAGGCCACCAGATCGAGCGGTCGGCCCTCACCACCGAGGAAATCGTTCGTGCCGAGGTTGATGACGACGGCGTCCGACGGAGGCGCCGTGGCAAATCTCCACGGCACCGCTGGCTCCGCAGGGAGTGTTCGCTCGAACAGCTCCGGCATCGTGCCGGTCGTCGACCCGTCGTAGTTGCGAACGATGCCGCGTCCCGACCAGCACACCGTCGTGACGTCGGCATCGAGCGCGCGTCCCAGCCGCGCCGCGTAGGCCTCGCTCGCTCGCTCCGTCGCGTAGGTGAATCCGCACTGCGCATCCGCTCCGAGGACGCCGTACCCGCACGTGATCGAGTCGCCGATCACCTCGATACGCGCACGGCGCTCACGCGGTGGAAGGAAGCTTCCGCCCGGCGCGAGCTCGACGCCCAGGAGCTCGTGGACGCCGGCGTTCGCCTCGGCTTCGCGGGTCACCACCACCTCGTGCGGCTGCGCAGGGTCGAGGCCGGCCGCGAGCTCGTAGCGTTCGCGCGCGCTCGACACGTCGAGGAGGACGGCCGCACGCCCGTCGACGCGCACCGAATAGGGCGTCGCCGTGTCGAGCGCCGCGGCGCGAAGGCGCATCGTCACGCCCGAACCGGTGAAACGGACCTCGAACGAGGACCCCGACCAGGCGAACCGGGCGGGTCGCTTCGCGTCGAACGCGGGCGGGTCGAAGCGACCGATCAGACGGACGAGCGGACCCGTCGCCGAGGCGTCGCTCGCGTGGTCCGGGGCCTCCAGAGAGCCTCCGCAAGCGCGCGCACGCGCGCCACACGCGCACGCCGCCACAGCGGTGATCGCTACGAAAACGCCACGTCGGCAGGGGGTCCGCTGCATGAGTTCCGCGGCATTCTCGCATGGCACGAGAGCCGCTAAACACGAGCTCACGAGGACCGACGCAAGACCCTCCGGGCTCCCCCCGCCCGTGGCTGTCGTGAAACACCTCGTGGATTCGACCTTCTGACCCGCAGGACGTTATGGCTATACTCGCTGGTGATGACGCAACCCGTCGGGGTGTCGATGACGATGGGGAGGTCGCGACCGCGGCTCCGCCGGCTGCCCATGCCAAGCGCGGGAAGCGTGAGAGCGCAACGACCTCTCGCGCGTCGGGCTCGGCCCGCAAAGCAGGCGACGTGAACAAGCGTCCGATCAACGAGACCATGCAGATGGGCGGTACCGCTGCACCGGCGCAGAGCCCGTCGTCGCCGGGCCTCGATCCCATGCCTTCGATGGTGTCGGGCTCCAACACGATGGACCCGGTCTGGCAGCGCCTCTGGCTCCGTTGCCAGCAGCACGACTGGCAGTCGATGGCGTTCATCGGCTCCAGCAAGCGCGATCCGGACGGTGTCCTCGAGATCGCCCACGGCATGGCGCGCCTCGCGAGCGAGCTCGGTCAGGAGCTGACCGTGTTCGACGCGCGGAGCCTCGGCCTCAAGGACATGGGCCGCATGCTGGCCCAGATCCAGAGCATCACGAGCCGCGGCAAGCGCTGCATCGTGGTCCTCAAGCTGGTCACCGAGAACGCGACCACCGTTCCGATGGCCCAGAACGTCGATGCGGCGCTCCTCGGTGTGTTCATCGGGGAGACCAGCGTGGTCGCTTCGTCGCGCACCGTCGAAGAGGTGGGCCGGGCGAAGTTCCTCGGCTCGGTCGTGCTGAACGCTTCGCTCGCGAAGTGATGGCGTGGCGCCCGGCGATCACGTGAGGTGATCGAGCTCGTGCGTTTTCTTGCCGTCGTGCTGCTCGCCGCGGCCTGCTCATGCGCCGCCGGAGGGCAGAGCGTCGGGAGCCGGCCGCCCAGCAATGACATCACGGTGACGCCTTCGATGCGGCCGGGGTTGCCGGGGCCGGTGGATGGCCCTTCCCCGTCCGGTCCGCTCACCGGCTGGCTCGAGGTTCATGGCCCGCGCATCATGACGCCGGACGGCAAGCCGTTCCACGGGCGCGGCGCAAACGTGCATGATACACGCTCTTGCGACTCGTGCTCCTGGGAGCGACCGCACGTCGAGGAGGTGCTGCGACGGATCGATACGCTCGTCGACGGCTGGCACGCCACCATGGTGCGGCTGCTGCTCGAGAGCTACTCCGACGCCGGGCCCGCGCCGGGACGCGTCCACTACCGGAGCGTGCTCGAGGACGAAGACTACTTCCGCGACGTCATGACCATCGTGGGGCACGTCGGCAAGAAGCGCGGCGTCTACGTGCTGGTGTCGCTCTGGCACGAGCCTTCGTTCGGTCCGCTGGGATGGCCGACAGAGCGCACGCGCACCGTCTGGAAGAAGCTCGCGCGCGCGCTCAAGGACATGCCCTTCGTGATGTTCGGCCTCGTCAACGAGCCAGAGAAGAACGCGGACGGTCTCCTCGACGGCGAGGTCTGGACGGCGATGAACGAGACGGTCGCGGCCATCCGCAGCGTCGAGGAGCC
>JAYTZB010001630.1:0-2806 GCA_043742085.1 Polyangiaceae bacterium | reverse complement strand
TCGAGGACGACGATCGCCTCGCGCGCCTGACGGCGCGATACCTCGAGTCGCACGGCGTGGTGGTGACCATCGCGTCGGACGGTCGCGAAGGAATCGCGGCCGTCATGCAGCAGCGACCCGACGTCGTGCTGCTCGACCTCATGCTTCCCGGGATCAACGGCCTCGAGGTCTGCCGTGAGCTGCGCTCCCGGGTCGACACTCCGATCATCATGGTGACCGCCCGCGGGGAAGAGGCCGACCGCGTGATGGGCCTCGAGGGCGGCGCTGACGACTACATCGCGAAGCCTTTCTCGGCGCGCGAGCTCCTGGCGCGGGTCCGAGCTCACGCGCGGCGTGCCCGCGGCGCCATCGGGCCGTCGAAGAAGGAGCTCCGGGTGGGCCGGCTCACCATCGACATCGAGGCCATGAACGCCACCCTCGCCGGGACGGCGTTGGTGCTCACCACCTACGAGTTCATGCTGCTGCGGGCGCTCGCGGAGCGTGCCGGTCGCGTGCTCTCGCGCGAGCAGCTCGTCGACATCGTCCGGGGGAGCGCCGACGAGGCCTTCGATCGTTCCATCGACGTCCACGTCTCGCATCTCCGCGCCAAGCTCGGTGACGACCCCCGCAATCCTCGCCTGATCAAGACGGTGCGGGGCGTCGGATACATGCTCGCGGTGGAAGCAGCAGGCTGACCGTGCGCTCGTTCTTCCGTGCCTTCATCCCATCGCGGCTGGCGCTGCGGATCTACCTGATCGGCATCCTGCAGTTCATCGTGGTGGCCGCGGCGATGGAGATCGATCATCGCGCGCGCCGTCCGGCGCCTCCGTGGACCGCACAGGGCGAGTTCGTCGCGGACGGTGTCGCGCGCGTCATCGACGACCCGGTCGCGCTCCAGGCGGAGATCGATCGCATCGCTCGTTTGCTCTCGTGGACCGTCGACGTTCGCGACGAGGAGCGGCACGTGCTCGCCCACGCGGGCGCGCCGGTTGATCCCGCGACCGCCGCGCAGCATCCGCTGCGCGTGAGCCCGCCCATCTCCATGCGCGACGGGCGCACCGCGCGCCTCGAATACCGCGTCCATGCCAAGGGCCGGCCTCCCGGGCCGCCGTGGCTCGGTTTTCCCGGGATCTTCACGTTCTTCGTGGTCGGTGTCGCCGCGATGCTCACCGCGCGTTCCCTCGCGCGACCGCTGCAGCGGCTCACGGAGGCAGCACGTGCGTTCGGCGCCGGTCGGCTCGACGTCCGCGCCGACATGAAGCGAAGCGACGAGATCGGCGAGGTCGCGAAGGCCTTCGACGACATGGCGGCGCGCATCGGAAAGCTCCTCCAGACCGAGCGCGAGCTCCTCGCGAACGTCTCGCACGAGCTGCGCACGCCGCTTGCGCGCATTCGCGTGGCGCTCGACCTCGCCAACGAGGCCGATCCGCGCGACGTCGTGGCCTCCATCGGCGAGATCGCGCAGGACCTCGCCGAGCTCGAGCGGATCGTCGACGACGTGCTCGCGTCGGCGCGGCTCGCCCTCGATGCGAGCTCGCCGACCTCACGACCCGCTGCGATGCTGGTGCGCGCAGAGCGGCTCGACACGCACGCGCTGCTCGAGAAGTCGGCGGGTCGGTTCCAGTCCGCGCATCCGGATCGACCGCTCCTGGTTCGCCTCGCGAAGGATCTGCCCGAGGTCATGGCCGACGCCGTTCTCCTCAGGCGCGTGATCGACAACCTGCTCGACAACGCGCACAAGTACACGGAAGAGCCCGCCGGGCCGATCGTCCTCGAGGCGCGTCGCGACGGCGACGAGGTGGTGATCGAGGTGCAGGACCACGGCATCGGCATCGACGAGGCCGACCTCGAGCGGCTCTTCGAGCCTTTTTTCAGGGCCGATCGGAGCCGCACCCGCGCGACGGGCGGCCTCGGGCTCGGCCTCGCGCTCGCGCGGCGCGTCGTCGATGCTCACGGCGGCACGATCGGATTCACGAGCGAGGTCGGTGAAGGCACCGTCGTTCGCGTTCGTCTTCCTGCCGCGCAGTGACGTGATGTCGCCATTGGGAATTCACTCCCTTAACAATCGGAAACATCGCTGAGGGAAAGGCGTAACGAGGCACGGGCACAGTGAGGGCGTGACACTCTCCATGCCCCTCCGCCTCGAGCTCGAACACTCGCCGCCCGCGCCCGCCGCGACCTCGGCGGCAGCGCTCCTCGTCCAGGTCGCGCTCACGGGAGATCTGGTCGCGACGCAGCGGCTTCTGGCATCGGTCACGCCCCGCATGACGCGGGTCGTGCACGCCGTGCTGGGCAGCGCGCACGCCGACGTCGACGACGTCGTACAGCAAGCCCTCATCGGCTTCCTGCAGGCGTTGCCGGCGTTCCGCGGCGAGTGCGAGCCCGTGCACTTCGCGTCGCGGATCGCGGTCCGCGCGGCGGTGGCCGCGGCGCGTCGCACCGGGCAGGCCCGCGGTCGCCGGGACGACGGCGTCGACCTCGACACCATCGCATCGAGCACCGAGTACGCCGCCGATCGCTTCGCGGAGGCGAGCCGGCTCAAGGAGGTCCTCCGCGATCTGCTGTCACGCATCCCCGGCGAGCAGGCCGAGGCCATCGCGCTGCGTTTCGTGCTCGGCTGGTCACTCGAGGAGGTCTCGCGGGTGACCGGCGCGCCGGTGAACACCGTGCGGAGCCGCGTCCGCCTCGCGAAGAAGGCGCTGCGCGCCGCCATCGAGGGCGATCCCGTTCTCGCCGAGGAGCTGGGGCTCGACCGACATGGCCCCACCAATCGGAATGACGCGTGACCCATTTTCCCGGCAGCGCCCACTGACCTCGCGTGAACGAG
>JAYTZB010001629.1:0-1533 GCA_043742085.1 Polyangiaceae bacterium | reverse complement strand
GTCGGCCAGCTCGCGCTCCTCGATCGTGCGCCGCGCAACGCCACCGTCACCGCCACCGTCGAGACAGCCGCGCTCGAGGTCCGGGCCGACGCGTTCACGAACCTGGTGCGCGCGTCGTCGCCGGTGGCCCTCCGCTTCCAGCTCCAGGTGGCACTGGCGGGCGTGCGCCAGCTCCGCGCCGCGACGAAGAAGTACGCGGAGGCCTCGGCACGCGACTCCCTCGCCCCGATGTCCTCGGGCCGCATGCTCGACGTGGAAGACTGGGACGACCAACCCACGGCTCCCCTGGAGCTCGCGGTCGACCCATCCGCGATCCGTCGATGAAACCGCCCAAAACGCTTGCACTCTGCATCTTCCTCGCAGCCTGCACCCCACCCGCTCCCGCCCTCGCGCCCGCTCCCGCGGATACCGGCCAGCTCTTCGCCGACCTCGGCACGTGCGCGCTCGAGTCCGGCGCGCGCATCGATGCCTGCCGCGTCGGCTACCGCACGTTCGGCACGCTGGACGCGACGAAGTCGAACGCCGTCCTCTTCCCGACGTGGTTCAGCGGCACCACCAGGCCGCTCGTCGACGTCGTCCCCGACAAGCTCGTCGACACGAAGCGCTTCTTCCTGATCCTGGTGGACGCGCTCGGCGACGGCGTCTCGACCTCACCGTCGAACAGCCGGACGCAAGCGCGCCTCGCGTTCCCGCGCTTCACCATCAAGGACATGGTGGAGAGCCAGCACCGCCTCCTCACCGAGACGCTCGGCATCACGCATCTCCGAGCGGTGATGGGCATCTCGATGGGCGGGATGCAGGCCATCGCGTGGGGCGTCGAGCATCCGGACTTCGTCGACCGCATGGTCCCGATCGTCGGCAGCCCGCAGCTCACGTCGACCGATCTCCTCCTCTGGACGACCGAGCTGCACGCGCTCCAGAGCGACGTCGCCTTCGCGCATGGCAGCTACCAGGGCCGACCGCAGATCCGCGCCGTCCTCGATCTCCATGCGCTCGCGCTGACCACGCCCGCTTATCGCGCTGCGCAGACGAGCCGCGAGGCGTTCCCGGCGTGGATCGCGGCGCGGGAGGCGGAGACGTCGTTCGACTGGAACGACTGGCACCGCCAGCTCGAGGCGATGATGGCCCACGACGTCACGAAGCGGTACGGCGGCACCATGGAGTCGGCTGCGAAGCGCGTGAAGGCGCGGGCGCTCTTCGTGGTCGCCGATCAGGACCACATGGTCAACCCGATCCCGGCGCGCGCGTTCGCGACCGCGATGGGCAGCGCCGCCAGGCTCGTCGCGCTCGAAGGACCGTGCGGCCACTTCGCGCCATCGTGTGAATCGGCCAAGCTCGAGTCTGCGGTCCGCGCGTTCCTCGCGGAGTAGTCGCGAACGTCGACCGGGGCTCGGCCGCGCTCAGTTGATGTCGCGCGCCATGGCCGTCGCCTTCGCGAGGCCTTCGAGCTGCTGCGCTCCGATCCGGACCGCGGCAGGCTCGACCAGGCGGCGGAGCACACCCGCCAGCGCGCCGCGCCACGTCTCGATGGAG
>JAYTZB010001628.1:0-1740 GCA_043742085.1 Polyangiaceae bacterium | reverse complement strand
GTGCGCGGCAAGGCGCGGCCGAACAGCGAAGCGCCCACCAGCGATCACGTCCGCCAGAACGTCCTCGAGCACGACACGACCGTCGAGCTCCTCACCGTGCTCGTCAGCCTGCTCGAGAACTCGCGGCAGGAGCTGCGTGGTCACTCCTCGCAGGTGGCGCGCCTCCTTCGTCGCGTCGCCGAGCGCATGAACCTCGATCGCGCCGAGACGCAGGCGATGATCGTCGCCGGCCTCATCCACGACCTCGGTAAAATGGGGCAATTCCACCTCACGGCGCTCAACTGCGCCGAGTACGAGGGGCATCGGGTCGCCGCGCAGAAGGCCTATGACACCCCTCCGCGCCTGCTCGAGTCGGTCCGTCTCACGCCGTCGATCAAGAACGCGGTCTTCCACATGTACGAGCGCGTGGACGGCCGCGGCTTCCCGGACAAGCTGGTCGGGAAGGAGATCCCGCTCGGCGCGCGCCTCCTCTCGGTCGCCGATACGTACGCCGACCTCACGCAGAACCCGCGCAACCCGTTCCGCAAGGTGCTCGCGCCCGCAGAGGCGATGGAGGTCCTGCTCAAGCACAAGGGCACCATCTTCGATCCCAGCATCCTCGATCTCTTCAAGGCGCTCGTGCTCGGCGAGGACATGAAGGCGAAGCTCCTCGCGAGCCGCTATCGCGTCCTGCTCGTCGATGCCGATCCCGAGGAGTCGACCGTCCTCGAGCTACGCATGGTGGAGCAGGGCTTCGACGTGAAGACCGCGCGCAGCGTCGAGGCGGCTCGCAAGCTCGCGTCAGCGGAGGGCGCCGACTTCGATCTCGTGGTCTGCGAGCTCGAGCTCCCCGACGCCGACGGCCTCGCGTTCCTCTCCGAGGCGCGCAAGGAGCCGTGGGGCCGCGACATGCCCTGGGTCGTTCACACGCAGAAGCAGGGACGCACCGAGGCGAACCGCGCGTTCGAGCTGGGCGCGATGGACTTCGTCGCGAAGCCCGTGCAGGCCGACGTCCTCGTCGCCAAGCTGAAGGCCATGCTCGATCAGTGGTCGACGGGCCGCGGCGCGAAGGGCGTGAGCGGAAGCCTGCGCGAGATGGGTCTCCCGGACATCGTCCAGGTGCTCTTCCACGGTCGCAAGACCGGGAAGCTCAACGTGCGCTCCGGCGGCAAGAACGGCGAGATCCACTTCCTCGAAGGGAACATCGCCAACGCGCTCGTCGGAGAGCTCGCAGGAGCGCCGGCGTTCTACGCGCTGCTCAAGTTCGCGGAGGGTGATTTCGCGCTCGATCCCGGCTTCATCCCGCCGAAGCGCGTGATGGTCGAGTCGGCGGAGGCGCTGCTCCTCGAAGGCATGCGCCGCATGGACGAAGAGAACCTCTGAGTCTCGGCGTCAGTTGCACTCGGGGTTCGTGACGAGCGGCTCGGACGCGTCGAGTTTGTTCCAGCTGCCGAGGATCCTCGTGGTGAGCGCCAGGCTCTCGCCGCTGCCGAGCTGTGCGGTGTACGGCGCATTGCCCATGGTGAGCGGCATGTGGCGAACACCGTTGACGGTGACCTTGCCGTCCGAGCCCTTGGTGAGACCGACGTAGAGGATGAGCGACGAGCGCTTCGCGGTGCCGCTCTGGCCGCTGACGAAGTTGCCGAGCGAGTAGATGACGAAGCCTTCGCGGCCGTCCTGCGTCGTGTACTTCTCCCACGGCTGGACGACATGCGGATGGCCGCCGAGGACCACGAGCGCGCCCGCGTCGAGCATCGCGTG
>JAYTZB010001627.1:0-6463 GCA_043742085.1 Polyangiaceae bacterium | reverse complement strand
CTGGCTCGCGGCTCAGGCGCCCATCGTCTGCACGCCTCCCTTGGTGCTTTTGCATCCGCCTTTGCCTTTCACCACGTTGCACGTCCATGTGTCGTTCTTGTCGACGATGACGAGCGTGCCGGTCTGGGTGCTCTCGTCCCACGAGCCCTTGACGGACACGAGGACGTGTCCGTCCGCGACGTCGATGGCGTAGGTCGTGACACCGTCCTTCGAGAGGTAGTCCACGTCGTAGCTCGCGCTCTCGTTGCCGCTCACCTTGACGTGAATGCTGAGGACCTCGACGAGCGGCCACGCGGTGATGTGGGCGTAGGCGCTGCCGTCGACGATGCGACCGGTCGATGACGCACAGGCGTCCGCTCGTCCGCTGGACGTGAAATCGATGTGGGGGTTGTAGAAGACCTCGATCGGCGGAGTGTCGAGGGTGATGGTTCCGCCTGCGGCGCATGCGCACTGCGAGGGTCCGCTCGGGGTGGGCGCGTCGCAGCTGGGTAGGTCGAGAACATGGACGTCCGCAGGCGAGAGCTGCGAGAGGGTGCGCTGCGAGGTCGCGCCCGACGCGGAGGTCATGCCAGGGCTCGGGAGCACGTTCACGCGCGCGGCGCTCAGCTGCTTCGAGAGCCCGTCCCGAATGGCTACGCCCTGAACCGCGGAGAAGGTCCCCGTCGGCGTGGTGAGCTTCGTCTGCAGCGCAGCAAAATCCGGCGTTCCGGGGCTCCCGCTTGGCGGCGCGTCGCTTTGGCTACACCCCGTCATGGCAAGAGCGGCAGCGAGCACCATCGATCCAATCGTTTTCATCTTCTTCAAGCTCCTTGGTCCGCCCGCTCGGCCGTGGCGCGAGAAAGTTGTCGAAATTCGCCCCGCTTTCGCGCCTTCGCCGCCGCGGACAAGACGGTCGCCCTCCCCCGGCCCTAGGTGAAGGCGCGTGGGTACCGGATCGACAGCGCGCGACTCACCGACGATGCCTACGCGAGCCGTACGGCATCCGCTGACTCGTCACTCGCATACCAGGCTCTGGCTCGCGTCGAGCGAGCCGCTCCAGTCGTCGGGGCCGGCCTTCTTGCAGTGCTGCGCGAGGTCGGCGCAGAAGAGCGTGGCAACGATGCCGCCGTTCTTGCACAGGTTCGCCGACGCGGGCGCGCTCTGGTCGCAGGCCACGCCGTCGCCGCGAACGGCGCAGCTGCTCGCGCCCGTGGTGACCGTGAGCTTCGACGGCGGCGGGGCGGGCGGCGGCGGCGCACCGAGCGCGCCGTCGGCCTTCGGACACACCAGGAGCGCGAGGCTGGGATCGATCGGAGCGGCGAGGTCGAACACTCCGACCGCCGTCCACGCGCAACCCACCGCCTGGAAGACCTCCGGCTTGCCGTCCGCGAGGGCCAGCTGGAGCTGCGCAACGGCTGCCTCGCGGTAGCTGGCCTTCGAGCCCACGGTGGTCATCGCTCGGAACCAGAGCGTGCGCGCCGCCGGCCAGCCAATGCCTTGCCGTACCGAGATCTGCGAGGTCTTGTTGGTTCCGCCGATGGTCATGAGCGAAAAGGCGCGATTGCCGATCCCGGTGTTGCGATGGATGAAGCAGCCGTCGTTCGCGTCGACGTCGGGCGCCTCGCCGGGCTTGCAGACCACCAACTTCGACATGTGATCGGGGTCTGCGCCGGGGCGGAGGTCCTTGGCGTGGGTCTTCGAGCCGGGGTCGACCATGTCGCGCTTCCCGCTGCCGTCCTTCGTCCAGAGCTCGCCGAAGACGAGGTTCTTCATCGTGGGATGGTCCTTGTCGTTCGTCTCGTTGAACCACTCCTCGGCGGACGCGCCCATCACGTCGGAGAACGACTCGTCCAGCGCACCGGATTCGTTCTTTCCCTCGAGCTTCGACGTTTTCATCGTGAACCCGTGCGTGATCTCGTGAGCGACCACGTCGAACGCGGCCCCGGCGGGCATCTGGTCGCCGCCCCCGCCGGTGTCGCCGTCACCGAGCTTCACTACCCCGGCGACGTTGAAGGCCTGGTTGTCGTCGAACTCCTGCTTGCCGGTGATGCCGATGCCCAGCGGTGCGCGGAAGTGAACGAGGAGCACCTGATGGTCCAGCTTCTGGCTGGCGGAGAGCGAGTCTGGGAGGTGGTTCTCCGAGAAGAAGCGGAGCGCGTGATAGCCCCAAAAATGCGCGCTCACCGCCACCCCCAGGTGGTCCTTGTTGTCCGCGTCCCACACGTCGTCCTTCTTCTCGACGGTCGCAGGCGCGGACTTGGGGACCGGCGTCTTGGTCTCGAGCTGCGGCTGCGACGTCGACCGCATCAACGCATTCCGCACGATGGGGATCGACTTCGTGAATTCGATGTTCTTCTGGTCGGTCGGATCCTTCAGAAGATAGAAGCGTGCGCCGGGCGCCACCTCGAACGCGTGTCGGGCGCGCTCGTCGCGCGCGATCACGTCACCCGTCACCGCGTCGACGAAGACCTCGGGCGCGGCGCAGTGCTGGCTCTCCAGCGACGCCGTGACACGATATGCGAGCACCGCAGCCGCTCCCTCCTCGGCGCGCACGCCGAGCTCGGCACCTTCGCTCTGGCGCGCGCCGTCGATCGCTCCGCACGTCGCCGCGAGGTGCGCCATCGCCCGCTGTGTCGCGTCGGCTTGCGAGATGGTGGCGGCGGTGGCGATGCCGTCGAGATCGCTCCGAAAGCCAGCCCCCACCCACGTGATCTCACCGGTCTTCATGAAGTGCACCGTCGACGTGACGCCGAACACCGGGAGGTTCCTACCTGGCACGGAGTGCTCGAAGCGGAGGTGCACGGTGCCGTCGTCGAAGGCCGTCGTGGCGACGAGACGGAGCTCGTCGACCTTCCCCGTGCCATGCAGGTCCGACCGGTAGCGGTCGAAGAAGGCGCGCGCATCGTCTTCGTAGGAGCCGCCGCCGACGCGCACCGGCGCGCCGGCCGAGAGGAGCCGCACCTCGTGGCTCGCATCCGAGACGTACACCCCCCAGGCCACGCCCGTGTCGTCGCGGAGCCTCTCGGCGAACGTCTTCGGCGCCGCCGGGTCGCTCGAGCAACCGGCGACGCCGACGCAACCCGCAAGAAGCGAGAGCGCGACGGCAGAGCGGAGTGTCTTCATGAAGAGCCACTCGGCCGTACAGCTCGCGAGTTGCCGCGAATCTCTTCCTCTTCACCTCAAAAGCGCAACCCGGCCGAGCCGTATGCGCCGAAGCTTCCGCCGCCGCCGTCGAGCGCGAAGAGGAGTCGCGCGTCGCCACCGATGAAGAAGCTCGAATTCGGGATGTCGTAGGTGACAGCGCAGCCCGGATAGATGGCGCCCGACGTGTGATGGAAGCTCGCGTCGGCGCCGCGGACGCCTGAGGTCGTCGCGCTGCTGAAGATCGCGGCCAGGCCGCCGTACGGCCGGATAGCGAGCCGCCCGAGGCGAATGTCGTAGCCACCTTCGGCGGAGGGATAGAAGGCGCTCGTCGACGAGCGGAACCCGTAGAGGTCCACCGACGTGCCGTTCTGGTACATGAGGCCGACGCCGAGGTACACGCGCGAGGGAAGCGTGTAGCCGGCACGCAAGCCGACGCCCAGGCCGAGCCCGCCACCGGAGATGCCGGCGAGCGGCGCGAGGCTGAAGGGCTTTGCCGCCGCCTCGGCCGCGGCGGCCTCCTTGTCGTCGAGCGGCGCTTCGACCTTCGCGGGCGACGCCGACGCGACGGACACCGGGGGAGACGCGGGGGCGGGAGCGGCGCTCGGCAGCGAGAGCTGCGAGTCGGCCGGAGCGTCGCTTGCGGCGTCGGCCGCGGGCTCCGGCGCGGGCGTCGCGATGGGCGTCGGCTTCTTCGCGGCCTTCTTCTTCGTGCTCTTCACGCTATTCGGCGGGGTCGCAGGCGTCCTCTTCGGGGACGCCGCTGTGGTGGTCCTCACGGGGGTGGGCTTGGGCGAGTCGGCTGAGGCGACTCCGGCGAACGCCGTGAACGAAAAGGCGAGCGCGAACGTGGCGAGGGGGCGCATGGGACGAAATCTCCGGATGAAAGGGGAAAGAACGACGCGCGGCCATCGCGGCAAGCGCTCTCGTGGCTGCTCTCTCGGCAGCTGGTCTGGGAAGTTGCGCGAAACGTTCGCCGCTCGCGGGTGGCGGTCTCTACTTGGCGGACGGAGCGACGAACGTGAAGACCAGCGCCGTCTGGTCCACTGCGAGCGTCTTGATCAGCTCGATCGTGGCGTCCTCCCGGCGAAGCTGCGGGTTGTCCTGCAGCTTTCGGTCGAGACACGCGCCCGCGCTACTGGGCGCAGCCCTTTCCGGCGCCCGCCATCTCCTTCAGGACCTGCTCGCCATAGAGCTGGATCTCCTGCTTCATCTCGACGCCCGCGAGGCGCAACACGCCGCCCGCAAAGATGCCCTCGTTGACCTCCAGCGTGAAACACGTGCCCTTGATGACCGGCACTGGCCCGGCGACCTCGCGATAGATGGCGATGTTGCCGACGGCCTCGTGCTTGTAGGCGACGAAGACCTCAGCCGCCGAGTTGACCGGCTTGTTGATGATGGGGATGTTGGCGAAGCCAGCGAGGCCGACGCCGAGCGAGATCTTCGGCAGCTCGACGCGCACGCCTAGCCCGACATTGAGCGTCGGCGCGAGGTAGTCCTTCGGCTGCGCGGTGCACACGATGCCATCGAGGCTGCCCGTGGGCCGCACGATCTTGCCGTCGTAGTGCAGGCTCGTCTTGCCCCTCGCCTTGCACGACGTGTGGAAGAACATCGAGCTCTGCGGGCCGACGAGCGACTCGATCTCCACCTCGACGCCCATACCGAGATACATGGGGATGGGGCCGACGAAGAACGGAACACGCGCCTGCATGGGGATCTTTAGGTTCTCGAGCCCCTTGCCGGTGATGACCGCGCCAACGTCGACGTTGAAGGTGATGTCGAGGCCGTCGAGATCGAGATCGAAATCACGCGTCTCGCCCTCTTCGACGACGATCTTCCCCGAAGCGTCGAAGGCGTTCACGGCTGCCGTACCGACCACCTTCAGCTTGCCGACGCCGACTGCGTATTCGACGGTGAGCTCGGCGTTCAACGTGCTCGGTGCTCGCGTGTATTTGTAGCCGACCCCAAACCCGTTGAGCGTGCCCTGAAACGAGGCGCTCTTTCCATCGGGAGTGACGTTCGACACGCCTAGCGGGCGGGTCTGCGCCCCTTCGAGGGCTAGGGACGACGCCTTCAGATCGGTCGTGGGCATGAACACGGGGAGAACACCTCTCAGCTTGAACTCGAGGTTTGCGCTCTGTGCGGCGTCTGCGAGCGCGGCCGGCTCGGTGTGAATGGTGATTCCGTCGGCGCTCGACTCGGCCTGCGCGATGCGAACGAGGTTCACGCCAGTCATGAGCACCACCTTGCCGACGGTGAGCTTCGAGGCCAGCTCGGGAGAGGGCTTGAAGTGATAGACGCCGTCTTCTGAAGACGGATCGAGGAGAAAGGCTCCGATCTGCGCGTCGTCGAGGACGACCGTGGTGTCCTTCCACTTCGCGTCGAAGTGCGTCTCCTTGTGGGCGATCGCCTCGGTGGCGGTCGCAGGCGCGTCGTCAGCGCCGGAGGGAGAAGAGCACGCGAGGGACATGCCGGCGACGAGAGGAAGGTAGGGTCGCGCGGAGAGGAAGCTTCGGAGGGTCATGGTCCCGATGTGTTCGGCCGCTCGCGGAAATTGTTGCGTGGAGACCGCTCGCAGTCTTCGGCATGCAAAATAGTTCGCAGCTCCTCGGGCGCTCGACCGAGAGCGGCGTACCTTGGCAGGCGCCATGCGAAATCTTCTTCGACTCGAGACTGCGCTTCCCGTCATCGCGGCGCTCGTTGCGTCTGGTTCCGCGTTGGGCTGTGGCAAGGCGAACGCTGGGCCGAGCGCGCCGCCGCTCCGGAAGTCGGAGACACAGGTGTGTGTTGGCTTCAACGACAAGCTGCTCGAAGGCATCACCGTCGACCCCGCAAAGGGGCGCGCCGATTACCTCGAGCTCCGCGAGGAGCCGTACGGGGTGCCTGGCGTAAGCGTTCCGGATGCGGGAGATCCTCGCGCTGCGACCTCGCCGACGGTCCTTGGAAGGACCGGGACCGCATGCGCGACCGCTGCCGACAAGCCGGCGTGCGAGGCCACGCTTCGGAAGATCCGCTCCAGTCAAGGATTCGCGTCGCACATGGCCGGGAGCGGAATGGCGCCGACAAGGATCGTCACCTATCTCGTCGCGAGCTTCGGCGATCGCTTCGAGGTCGCGACCACGGAGGTCGAGCTGCGCAGACTCATCGCGCCCGTCGACACCACGAGCGACGTCGAGCTCGTCGCAGGATGCGGGCGCATGCTGAAGACGCAGGCCGGATGGGAGGTCACGAAGCTCTTCACCGATCCCGGCGACTGCTGGGGTGGCACGAGCGGTTGGCAGCGGTACACGGTCTCGACCGACGGCGTCGTCACGCTGAAGCAAGACCACGCCGTGACGCGCGC
>JAYTZB010001626.1:0-2483 GCA_043742085.1 Polyangiaceae bacterium | reverse complement strand
CCTCCGCCGAGCGGCGGCGATGCGGGATGCGGGCCCGAGCCCGGATGCACGGGGAACGCACCGTGCGGCCCGGCAGGTGCCGCACCGAGATGGGGATTGCTCCCCGGCGGACCGACCGGACCGCCGACCGGACCGCCCGGCAAGAGACCGCCGGCGGCGTACTGCTGAGCGTGAGGGCTCGCCGCGAGCGGCACCGTCATCTGCGGAGGAGCCGAAGGGACCGTGTCCGTGTCGCTTGCGACAATGACGGCGGGCGCGTTCGGGTCTTCTATCGTGGCGCGGGTCGGCGGGATGGTGTGCGGCCGTGCCGAGGCGTAGGTCGCGCTCGAGCGGCCCGACGACTCTCCGACACGTTCGGCGTGGCCGGCGTGCTCTGCGCCTGCGTCGTGATCGTCGCCGGAGCCGTCGTCCTCGTTCCCCATTTCGAGCGCGGGGCCCGACGGCATCTCCTGGTAGTCGAGCGGGTCGCCGAGCGCCGCGTGCAGCGCGTCGAAGTCGACCGGAGGCGGGGCGTCGTCCTCGACGGTGCGCGTGGGAGCCGCCGCCGCAGGCGTCGCGCCCGAGACCGTGCCCTTGCCGAGCCCCGGTTCGGTCCCGGCCCGGCTCGCGGTGGGATCGGTGTCCTCTCGCTCGGCTCCCATCTCCGCCGAAAAGCCTAACCGATTTTGAGTTTTTCCAGAAAACTCACTCGACGGGGATCACTCGAAGGGCACGTCTTCGGGACGTGGCGTGCCGGCCCCGGGGCGCGCGGGCTTGCGAGCCGCGCTGCCAGGCGCGGGCGGAGTGCCCGGAGCCGGCAGCGCCGCCGCCGTTCCTGCCGCCGAGGCGGTCGCTCCGACGGATGTGCGAGGTGTGGTCGACCGCGCCGTGGGCAGGGCGGAGGCGGTCATCGCGGGAGCGATGGCAATGGTGGGGGCGACGGGCGAGACAGCGGCTGCCGTCGCTCGCGTGAGGGCGGCCGGTGCCTGCGTGGGCGTGGGCGTGGGCGTCGTCACCGGTGCGTTCGTAGCTGCAATGACCGGCGTCGTGACGGCGGCGGCCGTCGGCCCGGCGCTCGCGGCGTGCTTCTGCCATGGCTTCGTGACGAGCAGAACCGCGCCTCCGACGAGCATCGCGCCGAACACCGCGGCGCCGAGGAGCGGAAGCAACATGCCGCGCTCGGGTGGACGCGTGCTCGCTTCGCCGGAGAGCGGGCCCGTGCCGCTCGCGTAGCCGTGGTTGCGCGGGAACATCAGCTCGCCGCCGCGCCCGTCGTCGAGGTGACCGCTCGCGTGAGGCACCTCGAGCGGGTAGCGCTGCGCGAGCGCCGCGCGTACGTCGTCCTCGGGGAGCAGTCGCTCTGCGCCGTCGTCGATCGCGGTGCCGTTCTGGGCAAAGCGCTGCGTGGTTCCGAGCGGCCCGCCGGCGCGCGTCTCGGCGGCGCGATCGATGGGAGGCCTCACGCCGGGCACCGAACCGCCGCGCGCGTCGGCGGCTGCGACGGCGGCATCGCGCGCGTTGGCGGCCACGAAAGCGGCAGCGCCAGCAGCGACAGCAGCGACAGCGGCGGCAGCGACGGCCTGGGCGGCGGCCGTTCGACCTCCGTCGCCGCCCGGCTCGCTCATGAGCGTGGCAGCCACGCCGATGTCGGTGCTTGCTCGAGGCGCAGCGACGCCCGAGCCAGCGCCCGCGCCTCCGCCAACGCCTCCGACGCCGTGGCGGACCGTCGCCGGCAGCGAGGCCGCGCGTGGGTCGAAGTTCGACGGCGGCATCATCCCGATGTCGGTCGCGCCGAATGCGCGGACGGGCGGCGCCTGTTGCTCCGTGCCCGCGAGCGGCAGCGCGCCCTGCGTCGGCGGCGCGGCGGACGTGAGCGGATTCACGGCGGTCGCCGACGGCGGCGGCGCGGCCTCTTCCTGACGGAGCATGCGACGGAGCTCGCTCGCGAACGAGAAGCAATCGCGCGGCCGGTCCTGCGGCTGCTTCGCGAGCGAGGTCATCACGAGGTGCTCGAGGGCGGGCGGCACCGCCGCGAAGCGTGAGATGGGCGGCGGCGGGAGCTGCGCGTGCGCGGCGCCGATGGCGTACGCGTCGCCGATCTCGTCGAAGGGCCCGCGTCCGGCGAGCATCTCGTAGAGAACGACGCCGAGCGAATAGATGTCGGTCGCGGGCCCGAGGTCGCCGCCGAAGATCTGCTCTGGTGACGCGTAGCGCAGCGTGCCGATGAACTTGCCCTGCGTGTGGCTCGCCTTCTGATCGAGGAGGCGCATGATCCCGAAGTCGAGCAGCTTGGTGGTGTTGGTGCCGTTCGCGTTGCGGTGGAGAAAGATGTTCTCGGGCTTCACGTCGCGGTGGATGACCGAGTTCTCGTGCGCGTGCTCGAGCGCATCGAGCACGTCGATGGCGATGCGATAGCAGTGCGTGAGCTTGAGCGACCCCTTCTTCTCGATGACGACGCGGAGGTTCTGCCCGTTGAGCCGCTCCATCACGTAGAACGGCATGCG
>JAYTZB010001625.1:0-3318 GCA_043742085.1 Polyangiaceae bacterium | reverse complement strand
CGCGATCCTCGCCGACCTGGATCCGCGGTGAGCCGGCGGACCTGGGGCCTCGATGGCCCAGGCCGCGTGCGGCGTGTGCTCGAGCTCACATCTCATACGCTGTAAAAGCGGTGGGGACGGAGTCCGACGTCGGGGACGGACGGGCGGGTACGTCCGTTGCTTATGGGACAACAACGATGCCGCCCACCCGTTTCCGCAACAAGCTCGGTGCCATGCGTCTGCTGCCGAGGCTCGGCACGGGACGCGGCGCGACGATGGTGGAGTACGCGCTGCTGATCATCGCGGTCATGTTCCTCGCGGCCGTCGCGTACCGGAACCTCGGCAAGAGCGCGCGCAAGAACGCGGACGAATCGTCGAGCGCCCTCCTCGAGCGCTGAGAGCGCCGAGCCCCATCACTCTCCCTCGCATCACTTTTCGCATCACCCAAAGGCAAAGAATGAAGTTGAAGACCGCGGCCTTCTTGCTCGCGTGCACCGGTACGCTCGCCGTCGTCGCTTGCGGCAGCGGAGCCGATGCGCCCGCCGCGTACAGCGCGACCCCCAACGGCTCGGCCGCCGGGGTCATCACGCTGCACGAGGGCACGAGCGCGCTCTCCGCCGAGCTCGCCGACGTCGCCGACGTCCGCGCCGACCGCGTGGTGTTTCCGGGCTCGTCGTATGCCGCGCTCTCCGCTCACAAGGCTGGCGACATCCTGCTCTCGGATCGACAGAAGCCCGGCACCAGCGGCAAGAACCCCGAGGGCTTCCTCCGTCGCGTGACGTCGGTGAGCCAGTCCGCCGAAGGCACCGTCGTGATGACCGCGGCCGCTACGCTCCAGGAAGCGGTGGACTCGCTCGTGGTCCACACCACGCTCGACGTGCCCGACCTCACCACGGAAGGCCCGGTCTCGAGCGCGTCGACCTCGACCGCGCTGCATCCGCAGGGCAAGGGCGGCACGACGGTCAAGCTGCTCGACTACAGCGGCAAGCAGCTCTTCGAGATCAACGACACCGCCACGGGCTCCGACGGCATGCCGGTCCCGTACACCGTGTACGCGGGCATCGAGACCGGGACGCTCGGCTTCTCTCCGAGCTATTCGTTCGACGCCGACGTCGGGTTCCTGAAGCTCAGGTCGTTCAAGGTCAGCGCGACGGGCAAGCTCGAGGCGAACCTGGTGCTCGCCGCGGGCGTGAAGTTCGATCCCTCGGTCGACGCTGCGCGCGCCGCGATGCTCGCTGGAAAGCCGCTCACCAAATCGTTCTCGAAGACGCTCGCCGAATACGACGTGAATCTCGGCAGCATCGGGCTCGGAGGCATCAGTCTGCCGGCGAGCGCGCACTACACGGCGACCATCAACTGCGATTTCGCCTTCACCGCGCCGGTCGAGGCGAAGGTCGGCGGAACGGCGAGCGGCTCGATCACCGCCGGCCTCTCGTATGCCGGCGGCAAGCTCACGCCGAGCTTCGACAAGAGCGCGACGTTCACGCCGATGCCGCCCGTCTACACGAAGGAAGGGATGGCGCGTGCATACTGCACGGTCAGTCCGACGTTCCAGCTGAAGTTCTTCGGCGTTGCCACCGCGGAGCTCACCGCGAGCGCATACGCGGGCATGGGCGCCAGCCAGACGTGTGGAGGCAAGGACGCCGCGGGCGTCACGCAGGCCCTCGTCCACGGCGACGTCGAGGCCGGCATGTCCGCCAAGGTCCTCGCGAAGGTCGATCTCTTCGGGCTCTACAAGTGGAAGAAGGAGTGCACCCTCTTCGACATCAACACGCTCAAGCAGTACGACACGACGTATCCCTATCCGGGTGGACCCACGGCGATGTGCACGATCGCGGGACCGTTCCCGCTGCCGCCGCCCGTGCCGGCGAATCCTCAGTCGTGCTTCGGTGAGAACGACCCGGGCACCGGCGGTACCGGCACCGGCACCGGCACCGGCACCGGCGCCGGCACGAATCCCAACGGCGACGCCGACGCCGGCAGCGACGGCGGCGACTCGGGAAAGCCGCTCATTCCCGGCACCTGCACGCACGATACCTGCACCGCCGGCGAGAAGCTCGGTCAAGCATGTGACGACTGCACCATGAAGGTCTGCGCCGCCGACTCGTACTGCTGCGACACGTTCTGGGGCCTCTCGTGCTTCGACAGCGTGAAGCAGTACTGCGGCAAGACCTGCGGGCAGTGACCTCGTAAGCCCGTCAGGGACCGGGCGCGCTCCGGTACGGACGACTTTGTTGTCCGCCGCTCGTGCGGCGTTCTCCAATACTCGTCATGAAGATGTCGGTCTCCCTGGTCGGCCTCATGAGCACGGCCTCCTTGCTGCTCGCGACGGTCTCCGCGCATGCCGAGCCTCCCAAGGTCGAGGTGCAGGAGGTGGCGGAGACTGGGTCGATGCCCAAGGGCGCGCTGCTCTCGCACGACGGGAAGAAGTTCTTCGTCACCAACTTCGGCCAGCTCGACAAGCGCAACGTCACCATCTACGACGCGCAGACCCTGGCGCTGCTCGACCAGATCGACGTGCCAGGCATCATCGTGGAGAGCGCGCTCTCGGCCGACGGCAAGACGCTGTTCATCTCGAACTTCCGCCGCAATTCGGTGATGTTCGTCGACATCGCCTCGAAGAAGGTGACGCATGAGATCAAGACGGGGACGCACCCGAAGATCCTGGTGGCATCGCCGGACGGCAAGAACCTCTTCGCCGCCAACTGGGCCTCGAAGTCGGTGACGCAGATCGACGTCGCCACGGCCGAGGTGGTCCGCACGCTCGACGTCGGCAAGCAGCCGCGCGGCATGGCCATGACGAAGTCGGGCAAGCTGTACGTCGCGAACTTCTACAGCGACTCGATCGACGTCTTCGAGGGCAAGGACTTCGACCAGACGCACCGCGTCGCCACGTGCAAGTGCCCCAGGCACCTCGCGGTCGCCCCCGACGAGAAGACGCTCTACATCTCGTGCCTCAACGCCTCGCAGCTGCACGCGATGGACATCGCTAGCGAGACCGTCACGCACAAGGTCCAGATCGGCAACGCCCCGAAGAGCATCGCCGTCACGAAGGACGGACGATACGTGTACTCCGCCGATTACGGCGAGAGCCGCAGCGTCTCGGTGGTCGACACGCACGACTGGACGTCGCGCGTGTTTCCGATCCCCGGGATGGACCGCGGCTCCGGCGTCGCCGTGGGGCCCGACGGCAGGCATGCGCTCGTCACCGGCTGGTACGACAAGCACGTGTACCTCGTCGGCTTCGAAGGCTCCGGCGGCCACCCCGACGAGTCGAAGCGGAAGATGCGGCACTGGCAGTTCCTGCCGCGTCACGACGATCCGGGCCACGGCGCCTGA
>JAYTZB010001624.1:0-3923 GCA_043742085.1 Polyangiaceae bacterium | reverse complement strand
CGAAGCCGGCCGGCACCATCCGCGTCGCGCAGCTCAACACCCATCGCTACTTCGACACCGTCTGCGACAGCGGCAAGTGCACCAGCTCCGACTTCGAGGGCGTGCAGACGCAGGCCGAATTCGACGCGGCCACCGACAAGCTCGCGAAGGGGATCGCGCTCATCGACCCCGACGTCATCTCGCTCGAGGAGGTCGAGACGCAGGGCTGCCTGGACGCGCTCAACGCCAAGCTCGCGACGCTCGGGAAGATCTACCCCATCGCTCACCTCGGCGAGACCGGCTCCGCTGGCAGCGTCGACGTCGGGATCCTCGCGCGCGGCACGCTCGGCGAGATCAAGACCCACCGTGACGTTCCGCTCACGGAGGCCGACGGCACGAAGACCACGTTCACGCGCGAGCTCCTCGAGGTGCGAATGACCTTCGGCGCTCGCTCCGTCATCATGTTCGCGGCGCACTTCCGCTCTCAGGTCATGGACGATCCCGCACGACGTCTCGCCGAGGCCAAGGGCGCGCAGGCGATCATCGCGAAGACGTCGACCGACCTGCCCGATTCGCTCGTGCTGCTGGGCGGCGATCTCAACGATCGACCAGGGTCCGATCCCATCAACGCCCTCGAGGCCGGGGGCGCCCTCCTGCGCGTCGCGAGCGACATCCCCGTCGCCGATCAGGGGACGTACACGTTCAACGGCACGAAGAGCGCGATCGACCACATCTTCGTGGGCGCTCCGCAGGCGAGCCGCTACGTCGCGAAGAGCGCGATGGTGTTCCGCGATCCCGGCCGCAACGGCTTCGCGGGAAGCGACCACGCCTCCCTGGCCGCCGACTTCACGCTCGACTGAGCGCTCCGTTGCTCCAGTGCTCGGGTGCTCGGGCCCTCAGACGAGCGGCACGGGATACGAAGACAGCCCGACCCGCCGTCCGTCGGGATCGCGGACATAGAGCGAGAACTCCGTCGCCGCCTCGACCGCGACGCCGGCACCGGTCAGGCGATGGATGCAGGATGCACGCGTCTCGGGAGCGACGGTAAAGGCGACGAGCTCCTTCGAGCCCGCCGGGATCTCCGGCTCGCCCTCGTCGCGCCGCTCGAGCATGACGATGCTGCCGCCGGCGTCGAGCCAGACGCTGCGCCCGCCGTCCTGCCTGCGGATCACGGCGAGCCCGAGCGCATCGACATAAAAATGCTCGAGCCGGGCGAGGTCGGCGGTGCGCAAGGCGAGGTGGTGGACGCGCATGGCCCCGAACGTACGCGTTCGGGGCGCCGTCCGAGTGTGCTAATCGAAGCGCGATGCGTCAGGTCGTCGTAGCTACGCACGGACACTGCTTCGATGGGATGTGCTCGGCCGTGATGTTCACGCGGCTGCTCCGCCACCTGCATCCGGGCGAGGAGCTCGCGTTCACGTACCGAGCGCAGGGCTACGGTCCGGGGTCGAACGGCGTCGACCCCGCGATCTTCACGGGTCAGGAGAACGCCATCCTCGATTTCCGCTTCTCGGCGGCGCCGCAGCTCACCTGGTACTTCGACCATCACGTGAGCGCGTTCCCTTCGCCGGACGATCGCAAGACGTACGACGAGCGCGCGCACGAGAGCCGCGAGCGGACCATGTTCCACGACGGCGCTTACGGCTCGTGCACGAAGCTCATCGCCGACATCGGCAAGGCGCGCTTCGGTCTCGATGTCTCGAACCAGGCGGAGCTGATCCGCTGGGCCGACATGATCGACACCGCCGGCTTTCCCAGCGCCGAGATGGCGGTGGCCCGCTCCGAGCCGGTCCTCCACCTCATGACCGTCGTCGAGCAGCACGGCGGCGACGCGTTCCTCCAGGCCATGGTCCCGCGGCTGCTCGAGGAGCCGCTCGAGACCATCGCGCGCGGCAAGGACATCGAGGAGGCGTTCGCGCCGCTCGCGGCCCAGCACGAAGGCTACGTCGAGCTGGTGAAGCGGCACGCGGTCGTGAAGGGCGACGTGGTCATCGTCGACCTCAGCTCGGTCGTGATCGATGTCGCCGCGAAGTTCGTGACGTACTCGCTCTGGAAGGACAGCGCCTACTCGGTGATGCTGAGCTGCTCGCCGTCGAAGTGCAAGATCTCCATCGGCTACAATCCCTGGTCTCCCGTTCCGCGGCGCCACAACATCGCCGCCATCTGCGAGCGATACGGCGGCGGCGGCCATCCGGTGGTCGGCGCCATCTCGCTCCCCGCGGATCAGAAGGAGCGCGCGCAAGCGCTCGTGAACGAGATCGCCGAGGAGCTCTCCGTCTGATCGTCCTCGGGCATCGGGGCGGGCGAGGGGAGGGCTGGCCCGGCGAGAACACGCTCGAGGCCTTCGCGCGCGCGCTCGACGAAGGCGCGGACGGCGTCGAGCTGGACGTGCGCCTCACGGCCGACGGCGTACCGGTCGTCTTCCACGACACCACGCTGGCGCGAGCAACGGGCGGCGTCGACGCGCGCTGCGTTCACGAGGTGGCGTTCGCGGATCTGCCGTCGTTGCGCGCTGGAGAGCGCATTCCGCGGCTCTCGGAGGCGCTCGACGCGCTCCGCGAGCGGCTCGTGAACGTGGAGATCAAGGCGGACGTCGCGGTGGCGTCGCGCCTCGGTGACGTCCGGCAGCGCCTCCGGCTCGTGCGCGGCGTCGCCGCGGTCGTGAAGCGGGCAAAGAACGTGGAGGTCGTGTTCTCTTCGTTCGATCCGTTGATGGTGGTGGCGCTGGCGGCGGTGCTTCCTCGCACGCCGCGCGCGATGCTCGTGGGCACCACCACGCCACGCGTCGCCACCGCACTTCCGCTCGCGATGAAGCCAGTGGTGGTGGCAGCGCATCTCGACGAGACGTTGCTGACGCGCGCGCGCGTGGAGCGACTGCGGCGCGCCGGCCTCCGCGTGGTGGCGTGGACGGTGAACGATCCCGCGCGTGCCGAGGCGCTCGTCGCGCTCGGCGTGGAGTGGATCATCACCGACGCCCCGGCGTCGATCGTGCGCGCTATTTCTCGTCGTCGCACGTGACGCGCTCGACCGCGAGGCCGGGCGGCGGCGATTGCGTGAACAGGCCCTCGGTGAGCGGCGGGTTCCACGTCACGTCCTCGTAACGGAAGAGCACGTCCTCGTCCTTGCCCGGCACCTCGACATGGATGCGTCGTGCGAGCTCCGCCTGGCACATCGGGCCGCTCACCGGGAGCGGCGGATCGATGCCGTCGGGGTCGACCTGCGCCTTGCCCATCGCGGCGGGGCGGTGATCGTCCAGCGACGCGTGATAGAGCACGTAGCCCTCCTGACGGACCTCCACGTCGACGAGGCGCATGCGCTGCTGGTCCCACGGCAGCTTGTAGTCCGCGGGATGGGGCGCGATGTGGATCTCCTGCTGCGCGTTGCGCTGACTGGCGATCTTGACGACGTAGTAGCCGCTGCTGCTCCAGGCGATGGTGGCGGCCTGCGGCTCGTGCACGAGGACGGGCGCCTCTCCGCGCAGGAGCGAGACGAGCACGTGGCCCGGCATCGGCACGGTGGTGAGCCGTGCGATGTTGCACGCGCTCGCCGGCCCGAAGAGGAAGCGCTTCTCGCGGAGGTCGGCGAGCGTGAAGCGCTGCGCGTCGCTGGCGAGCGTCGCGACGATGCCGCTGTTCATCGGACCAATGACGTCCATCCGCAGCCGGGCCGGCCACAGCGCGAACATGAGGAGATCTCCGCGGACGCGCCCGCCCTTGCCGAAGTGATCGATCTTGGCGGCGGCGTGGATGCCGAGGCCGCAGTCCTGCGTGGCATGCAGGCGCTGGAGCGCGGCGCGCGCATCGGGCACCACGGAGGCGGGCGGCGGAGTCCCGCAGCCCATCGAGGCGAGGGATGCGAAGGACGCGAGGACGACGAGAGCACCGGCGCGAGTCATGGGCCTCGTCCTAACACATGAGGAGTGTCCGAATTCCGGACACGCGCGC
>JAYTZB010001623.1:0-2230 GCA_043742085.1 Polyangiaceae bacterium | reverse complement strand
GGGAGCGCGCCGCGCTGCTCCGCGCGCGTCCGGTCGCCGGGGATCTCGCGTTCGGTCAGGTGGTGCTCGACGCGCTGTCGCCCTTCGTCTGGCGCAAGGTGGTCGATCCGCGCATCGCGCGCGAGATGAGCGAGCTCGTGGTGCGCGGCCGCGTCGAGCTGTCGAGCGAGCCGGACCGCGATCTCAAGCTGGGGCCCGGCGGCATCCGCGAGGTCGAGTTCTTCGTGCAGTCGCTGCAGCTGATCTGGGGCGGCCGCGAGCCGTCGCTGCGCCTCTCCAACACCCTCGACTCGCTGCGCCGCCTGCGCGGGCGCGGTCTCGTCACCGATCGCGAGAGCCGCGAGCTCGAGGCCGCCTACCTCACGCTGCGCCGGCTCGAGCATCGCGTGCAGTTTGCAACCGGTCTGCAGACGCACACCCTCCCGCGCGGAGAGCTCCTCGAGACCATCGCCAAGACGGTGGGCTTCGCCACCGGCAAGGAGCTCGAGAAGGACCTCGACAAGACCAGGCGCCGCGTGTCGACGCGCTTCGGGTCGCTCACGCGGAAGCTGGAAAATAGCCCTGGCGGCGATCCGCACCTCGCGCCGCTCTTCGCCGCCATCGACTCCGGCGAGGAGGCGCTCGTGCTCGCGGCGCTCCTGGCTCCCGCCGGGACCATGTCCGGCGTCGACTTCTCGACGAGCGCGTCGGCCGACCTCGCGCGGCATCTCCTCGCGCTGGCGCGGCGTCCGGATTTTCCGCTCGGCGCGACGGCGCGCGATCGACATCCCGAGCTCGCGTCGCACCTCCTCGAGGCGCTCGCCGATGCTGCCGACCCCGAGCAGGCGACGCGCCTCCTCGCCTCGTTCTTCACGCGGCTGCAGACGCCAGGCGTCTACGCGCGCGCCATGGCCGACGATCGCCAGGTGGTGCGGAAGCTCGTCGGTCTCTTCGGCGCGAGCGCCTTCCTCGGCGAGGCGCTCGTGTTCCATCCCGAGCTCGTGGAGAGCGTCCTCTTCGCGAAGGGCCCGCCCACGCCCGATCGCGCGCGCCGGCATGTCGACGAGGAGATCGCCGAGGCCTTGCAGCGCGCGAGCGAGCACGACGAGCGTGACCCCGAGGACGTGCTCGTCGGCGCGCTCCGTCACGCCAAGTCGCGCATCATGATGGAGGTCGGTCTCGCCGAGCTCTCCGGCGAGCTGCTCACGCGGGAAGCCACCACCGTCCTCTCCGCCGTCGCCGACGCCACGCTCGAGCACGCCACGCGCTACGCGCTCGCCGAGAAGGGCCTCGACGGCGGCCTCGCCGTGGTGGCGATGGGCAAGCTGGGCGGCCGCGAGATCGGCTACGGCTCCGACCTCGACATCTTCTTCCTCTACGAGCCCGGCGAGGACGACGACGGCTCGCGCTCGGAACGCTACGTGCGCGCCGCGCAGCGCGTGCTCCGCCTCGTGAGCGCGCCGCACGGCGACGGTCCCGGCTACGAGCTCGACACGCGCCTCCGCCCGTCGGGCAGCCACGGGCTCCTCGTGGTGAGCCTCGAGGCGTTCGCGCGCTATCACGGGCTCAAGCCCGATGGCACGCCGCACGGCAACGCCATCGAGGGTCACGACTGGGAGCGACAGGCGCTCGTGAAGGCTCGGCTGTGCGCCGGCGACGCCACGCTCGGTCCGCCCTTCGCGGCGCTCGCGACGCGCGTCGCCTACGAGCGTGGCGCACCGGATCCCGAGCGCGTCCACCACCTGCGCATGCGCATGGAGAAGGAGCTCGCGCGGGAAGCCCCGCCGCATCGCTTCGACGTGAAGCTCGGGAAGGGCGGCATCGTCGACGTGGAGTTCGCCGCGCAGTGGCTGCAGATGAAGCACGGCGCCGACCCTCGCGTGCGCACCACCGACACCGAGACCGCGCTCTCTGCCCTCGAAGCATGCGGTTACCTCGAGACCAGCACCGCGGCCGTGCTCCGCGAGGGCTACACGATGCTGCGGCGCCTCGAGCAGGCGCTGCGGGTGGTCCACGGTACGAGCGCGAGCCTGATCGAGGAGGGCGCACCGGGTGTCGCGGCCTTGGCGCGGCGGATGGGCTTCCGGGACGGACCGGTCACGGCATCGGAGAGCCTGTTCGAGCGTTACAGGGCGGTGACGCGGGACGTGCGTGCCGCCTACCTCTCGGTCCTGGGCATCGGCGCGCCCAAGGATCCGCTATGACGACTGTCGATCTCCGATGCCCGCGAATCCTCCCTTCGCCGTAGCCG
>JAYTZB010001622.1:0-16111 GCA_043742085.1 Polyangiaceae bacterium | reverse complement strand
CACCACCACCACCATCGCGCAGGTCTTCTTCGGCCTCTGGGCGGCGGGCGGCCTCGTGGCGCTCATCATGCACAAGCCCATCGAGCGCAACGCGCTCGCGCACCACACGCAGGCGGCGTGACGGCGAACGTGCTGGCCGTGCGGCCAGCGCGATCAGCTGCCGATGAGAAGGACGCGCGTGAGCGCTTCCTGGAAGTCGGCAGCTGAGGCGAAGCGGTCGGCCGGATTCTCCGCGAGCGCGGTCTCGACGATCTCGTCGAGGCCGGGCGACACCTCACGCCGCTCGCTGAGCCTGGTGCCCGGCTCGGGTAGCTCGCCGACCAACGCCGCGTGGAGCATCACGCCGATGGCGTAGATGTCGACCCACGGTCCGGTGACCTCGCCGCGATGCTGCTCCGGCGCCATGTAGCGATGCGCGCCCACGGGGTAGCGCGGCTCTTCCTTGGCGTCCGGGTGGTCGTCCCGCAGGAACTTCGCGGAGGCGAAGTCGATGAGCTTCACGATCGAGGGCAGGCCCTCGCGATACTCGAGACAGACGTTACGCGGTCGAAGATCGCGATGGACGATCCCGAGCGCGTGCATGGCCTGGGTGGCGGACAGGATCTGCCAGAAGATCTCGAGGACCTCGCGCTCGACCATCGGGCCGTTGCGCTCGATGGTCTCGGCCAGCGTCTCGCCCGCGATCGGATCGAGGACCAGGTAGGCGCGCTCGTCGTCGCTGCCCACGTCCCGCGCGACCACCACGTTCGGGTGCTTGATCTGCTGGAGGAAGCCAGCCTCGCGCGCGAGCACCTCCGCGCTGTCATTCGAGAGCTCGTGAGGCACCTTGAGCACCAGCGAGCGCACGTCGTCGCGAACGGTCTCCTGCGCCACGAAGAGGTCGTTGCGCCGGCCCTTGTGCAGCAAGCCCACCACGCAGTACCGGCCGTTGACGACCGCCCCCACGAGCGGGTGATCGTCACGCGTGCGAGCCATCTGGATCGAGTCCACGACCCGAGCTTATCTCAGTCCGTTTCGCGAAGTCGGTCGGACCAGCGAAGGTAGAAAGACAGATAGGGATCGGGAATTTCCAGGATCTGGTCGCGTTCGTCCCAGGTCAGCACGCGCGCCGTCGGCAGCTGCTCCTCCGCGAGGCGCGCCATGTGCGCGCACGCGCCCGTGACGCTCGACCCGCCCGGCGCCTCGCCGGCGCAGAGCGCCTTCACGCGTCGCAGCACCTCTTCGTAGTCGAAGGCGAGGACGAGCGGCTCGGCCGCGATGGCCTTCAGGATCGCGCGGTAGACGTCGCCGGTGGTGCCGTCGATGAACGTGTACTCCTTGCGGTCGCCAGAGCGCGCGCGAGGTCCGGCCTCGAGCGCGTCGACGAGCGTGCGGAAGTCGGCGATGGTCGACGTGAGGCGGCACGCCTTCACGTGGTCCTCCTCTTTGAGCCGCTCGGTCACGCGCTTCGGCATGCGGTCGATGGTGCCGAGCACGAAGCACGCGTAGAGACACAGCGCCTGCATCAGCTGCGGCGAGCCCGAGGCCTGGTGCGCGAGGCGCTCGGCGGAGGCTGCCTCGATGTCGACGTTGAGCGCCTCGAAGCCGCTCTTCGCGATGCGCGCCAGGTCACGCGGGCGCCAGTAGCCGACGTCGATGACCGTGACGCGACCCTGGAGCTCGGGATTCGCGCGGATGACGTCGTCGGCGCGATGCGGCACCGCGGCGGTGACGATCTTCACCTCGCGACGTGCCGCCTCCTTGAGCTGCTTCGCCACCTCGGCGCGAACGTCGCGCGGCATGTAGTGGAAGTCGTCGACGAGCACGACGATCTCGGTGCCGGCGAGCTCCTCGATGACCTGCTCGAGACCGCGGCGGGCCTTGCGCTCGGTGCCGATGTTGCGCCGCGCGTAGGTGGTGCTGACGTCGCCGGAGGCCTCGCCGCTCGCGATGATCACGTCGGTCTCCGCCTTCGCGCCGACGCGCGCGCCGGTCTGGAGCTGCCACGACTTCGCGTCGGTGGTGTCCGCGGGCGCATCGATCCAGTCGAGGACCCGCGTCCATACGTCGTCGGGCTGACGGATGCCGGCGCCGACCACGGGCACCAGCTTGTCCTTGCCGACCACCTTCTCGACGAGCACGGTCTTGCCGGACTTCGACGGCCCGGAGAGGCTCACGATCTGGCCCTTGGTCTTCAGCGCGAAGCGGAGCTTGTCCTCGAGGTCGTCGTCGCCGCGTGCGACGTACGTGTGCTCGGGGAAGGAGCTCGGCACGAATACGTCGTGCGCCGTGAGGGGCCCGCGCGGAGCGCGCGGGTGAGCTCCACCTCCCGGGCCCGCCGCCTGCGCCTTGGTCTTCGTCGGCTTCGTCATTCGCCCTCCCATCGTATGCTAAGAACGCGGTCGCCATGATCCCTCGCTATACGCCGCCCGAGCTCGCCGCCTTGTGGTCGTCCGAGCGCCGCTACCAGGTGTGGCTCGAGGTCGAGCTCGCCGCGTGCGACGCCATGGAGGACGCGGGCGTCGTCCCCAAGGGCACCGCGAATCGCATTCGCGCGAAGGGCCTCGTGCTCGACGCGGCGCGCATCGAGGAGATCGAGCGCACCACGAAGCACGACGTCATCGCGTTCCTCACGCACGTCGAGGAGCTCGTCGGCGACGACGCGCGCTGGCTCCATCGCGGCATGACGTCGAGCGACGTTCTCGACACGTCGTTCGCGATCCTGCTGCGCGACGCCACCGACGGCCTCGTGAAGCGTACGAGCGCGCTGCTCGAGGCTCTCGCCGCGCGCGCACGCGAGCACGCCAAGACCCCGATGATCGGCCGGAGCCACGGGATCTTCGCCGAGCCCGTGACGTTCGGGCTCGCGCTCGCCGGTCATCATGCCGAGCTCGCGCGCGGTCGCGAGCGGCTGCTGCGCGCGCGCGAGACCATCGCGGTCGGCAAGATCGCCGGCGCCGTCGGCACGTACGCGCATCTCTCGCCGTCGATCGAGCAGCGCGCGCTGACCGCGCTCGGGCTCCGTGCCGAGACCGTGAGCACCCAGGTGGTCGCGCGCGATCGTCACGCGGAGCTGTTCTGCGCGATGGCCCTCGTCGCCGCCGGCATCGAGCGCTTCGCCACCAACGTGCGTCACTGGCAGCGCTCCGAGGTCGGCGAGGCCGAGGAGGCCTTCACGCTCGGTCAGAAGGGATCGAGCGCGATGCCGCACAAGCGCAACCCGATCCTCAGCGAGAACCTCTGCGGCCTCGCGCGCGTGGTCCGCGCTGCGTGCATCCCGGCCCTCGAGAACGTCGCGCTATGGCACGAGCGCGACATCTCGCATTCGTCGGCCGAGCGCATGATCGCGCCCGACACCACCGCAACGCTCGCCTTCATGCTCGATCGCGCGCGCGGCCTCGTCGAGGGCCTCGTCGTGTATCCCGATCGCCTGAAGGAGAACCTGGGGCGCGCCGCGGAGCTCTATTTTTCCGAGGCGGTTCTCCTCGCGCTGGTCGAGTCGGGAATGGCACGACAGGAGGCGTACGTGCTCGTGCAGCGCAACGCGATGCGTGCGTGGCGCGGCGACGGCGCGTTCCGCGACAACCTCTCCAGCGACGCAGACGTTTCATCGCGGCTCACGAAGCAGACGCTGGGCCAGCTCTTCGACCTCGATCACGCGCTGCAGCACGTACCGGGCATCGTCGAACGCGCGCTCGCCGCGTCCGTTACCTGAGCGGGGGCCGCGCGCGCTGTGCGCGACGGTCGTTCGGCCTCTCAGAGCGTTCGCAGGAACGCCACCATGTCCGAGCGCTCCTGAGCGGTGAGCCCGATGGTGAAGCGCTTGTCGTAGAAGTCGACGGCGTTCTCGAGCGTCGCGGCGGAGCCGTTGTGGAAGTACGGAGCGCGTGAGGCCACGCCACGCAGCACGGGGCCCTTGAACCGGCCCAGGTCCTTGAACTTGCCGGTGATGAGACCGCGGCCCGGGTCCGTCGTGTTGAAGATCGCGCCGTCGGACGTCCGCTTGAACGTGTAGAGCGGCAGGTCCGCGGTTCGCGCGAGCGCCTCGGGATGGTCGCCGGTCAGACCGATGTCGAGCGGGGCCGGAATCGAGTGATTGCCGCCGTGCGGCGTATCGTGGCACGTCGTGCAGCTACCAACGAGCAGCGGGAGCCCGAAGTCGTCGTTGATGCCCTTCACGCCCGTGATGTTGATCGGTTTGCTGTTGAAGAGCTCCTGACCGCGCGCGACGGCGCGTCGCGCCTCCTCGGTGCGACCGTTCCCTTGGACGGTCGCCCACGCGTCGTACTCGTCGAACACCTTCGTCGTGAAGGCTGCGTGGGTACGGTAGTCGCCAGAGATCACGTCGTTCTCGCCGAAGTAGAACTCCTGATGCGCGATGTTCTCGGGGCCGCCCTCCGCACCGTGCGCGGTGAGGTCCTTGGCAGCGAAGTCGTAGACCTGCCCGAAGAACAACGAGCGCTCGAAGGAGACGATGTCCGCGGACTGCGCGGGCACGAGGCCCATCGTCGCCTGCGCGTGCCCGATCGTGGCGTCGTTGGCCTGCGTGAGGAGGTCCGTGTTGATGGTCTTCCAGCACTTCGGCGCGGTGGGCGCGATCGAGCAGCCCATGAGGTCGGGATCGGTCGCGACCGTCGTCTGGGTCTCGCGCCCGTCCCACATGACGGTGCTGATGGCATCGAGGTTGGCCGACGGGAGCGGGCGGCGGAACGTGGAGACGTCGGCAGCGCTCGCGTGATGGTACGGGTCGTCGACGTTCACGAGCGTGTAGTCGGCGCCCGCCGGCACGGGGTTGCTGACGCGGATGAGCCCCTTCGTGAGGAGCATGCTGTACGCGACGCGACGCTTCGCGACGGTCGAGACGTCCGCGGTCGGCGAGTTCGAGCCGTCGTTGGTCCGGAAGATCGGGTCCGTTCCGCCGGTGAGCTCGAAGCGGAGACGGACGTTCTCCGGGATGATGGTCCAGCCGTCGCTCGGAAGGTGACACGTCCCGCAAGTGCGGCCGTTCGTCCCAAGGCTCGCGAAGAACGGGCCCGAGAGATCGACCGAGCCGGTCGTGCTGTACGTCGCCGCGAACCCCGAGCTGTTGAAGAACGGCAGGTTGTTCGGCAAGCGCCGCAGCTTGAGAGCGCTCTCCGTCGTCGCGATCGACTCCGCGGTCGACGGATCCCCCGTCGCGTCGTCGGCTGCGTCGCCGGCGCAGCCTGCGAGCAGGCCCATGAGCCCGACCATCACGATTCCCACCCCGAGCTCGATGCGGATCATGCCACGAAGCTCTGCACCCTCCGGTCCATGCTAGAGGTAAGCCGCAAATACTCGACTTCGTTCGAGAAATGTCGACTATCTCGACGCGATTAGTGTTCCCAAAAGCATCCACCGCCGCGGGGGCAACCCCAGGCTGCGGCTTCGAAGTGTCCCGGATTGCACGAACATCCACCCGACCGCGCGGGTGTGTATGATTTCAAACCTCGACCGTACGCTGGATGCAAAAGCAGCCACGCGGTTTGCAGCTCTTCCATGGCAACCGACCCAACCACCATCGCGGTCTGCGCTCCGCTCCACGCGCGCGCAGAGCTCACCGCGATCGTCGCGAGACGCGGATGGGAGGCCGTGGAAGTGGGCACGACGCAGCTCTCCATCCGCGCCGTCCGCGCCAGCGCCTCCGGTTACATCCTCTACAACGAGGACGCACCTGCGGAGATCCTGTCCGAGCTCGGGCTACGCCCCCTCGAGCGCCCGCTGATCGCCATCGCAGGCCGGCCCTGCCCCGAGGCCGCACCCACGTGCTGGCTGCCGCGGACCGGGGACGGCGCTCTGCTCGACATGATGCTGACGAAGCTCGTGCCCGCCCCCTGTCGCGGGAGCGAGGCGCCTCAGAGCGCGTCGTGGCGGCGCAAGACCGACATGATCATTGGAACGAGCGCGTCGACCCGCGAGCTGCTCCACACGCTCGAACGGCTCCGTCACTCGAGCGCGCCCGTCATCATCACCGGTGAGAGCGGCACCGGCAAGGAGCTGGTCGCACGAGCGTTGCACTACGCCGGCCCGCGCGCTGCCGAGCCATTCATCGCCATCAACTGCGCGGCGATTCCGGAGAACCTCTTCGAGGCCGAGCTCTTCGGATACACGCGCGGCGCATTCACGGGCGCGGTTGCGAACCGCGTCGGCGCGTTCGAAGGTGCGCACAACGGGACGCTCTTCCTCGACGAGCTCGGCGAGCTGCCGCTCTCGATGCAAGCAAAGCTGCTTCGTGTGCTCGAGACCGGAGAGGTCGTGAGGCTCGGGTCGAACGAATCGCGCAAGATCTCCGTGTGCATCGTCGCGGCCACGAACCGCTCGCTCGAAGACGAGGTCAGGGCAGGACGCTTCCGCGAGGATCTCTACTACCGACTGAGCGTCTACCCCGTCCATGTCACCGCCCTGCGAACGCGACTCGAAGACCTCGCTCCTATCGCGTCGCACTACCTCGAGCTGATCGCGGCTCGCGAGAAGTGCGCGGTGCCCAGGCTGACTTCATCGGCCATCGAGAAGCTCCTCTCGCACTCGTGGCCTGGCAACGTGCGGGAGCTCGTCAACACGCTCGAGCGCGCGATGCTCATGGCGGGAGACCGCGTCCTCGATGCGGCGCACATCGTCCTGCCGGCTTCCGCGAGCGCGCCGCCCGTGTCCACCGATGACGACGAGGCGAACGCACTGACGGGCTATCGCGATGCCAAGGCCCGCTTCGAGCATCGCTATTACGCGCGCATCCTTCGCGTCGCCGGCGGCAACGTCTCGATGGCCGCCAAGCTCGCGCAGAAGACGCGCAAGGAGATCTACCTTGCCGCCAAACGCCACGGGCTCGAGGTCACGGACTACCGGCGCGACGACGACCACGAGCCGACCGAGCAGTGAGCGGCAGACCTGCGGGTCGTCAGGTCGTTACTTCACGTAGAGCGGCATGTTCGCGCCGTGACACTCGTTGCAGTTGCCGGAGGCCGGCACGTCCATCGCCTTCATGACTGCGCCCTTGCGTGCACCGGCTTTGCCGCTCTCGACGGTGACGCTCGCACCCTTGAGCCAGAAGTTCCCGTCGGCGTCGGAGTGCGCGCTCGACGCGGCTCCCTTGTCGTCGACGAACCGGATCTCGGCGTCGGCGAGCGGCGACTTGCCGTCGTCACTCGAGAAGATGCTGCCGCCGAGCACGAACGACGGAGCGGTGCCCCCCGTCTTGTGACAGCTCAGACACGCCGTCTCCTTCGAGGGAGCCGGCAATTTCTTGGACGCGTGCGCACTGGCTGCGGTCGTGGTCACGGCGGCGGACACGTACGCGGGCGCGCCCGTGAACGCGGTCTTTGCATCAGCGGCGGGCGCTGCGGACGGCGCAGTCTTCGGCGCTCCACCACATGCGAGCAAGGCGCTCGCCGATACGGCGAACAAGAGGGTCCAGGCTGTCGAAGTCATCGTTCTCTCCCCATGTGCAGAGCGCGTCATGCGCAGAGCGCGTCACGAACACGTGGCCACGTTACTGGTCAACGACGGGAGTGTCAGATTATCGGCGCGGATCCGCGCCGTTCGTCAGGGCTCTCCGCCGATGATCGGCGCGGCGCACCGGAAGCCGATGCCGTAGCTGCGCTTCGTCGGGACGTCGTGGTACCGGAACGTCGGGCGCACCCACGAGGTGTAGCCGCCATTCCAGGCGCCACCTCGAATCACGCGATCGTTTCCCTTCGCCGGCCCCTTCGGATCGACGAGGGCGTTCTTGCCGTACTTACCGTGACGATCGGCGACCCATTCCCAGACATTGCCGACGACGTCGAGCAGGCCGAAGCGCGAAGCTCCCTTGGGGAAGCTCCCGACGGGCGCGGTGTTCGGGTAGCCGTCGTTGTCCTCGTACATCGCCGATTCTTCCGTCTTGTTCTTCGCGCCCCACTCGAGGCACTCCTTCCCGCACGCGTTCAGCAGCGACGCGGAGGGGGCCTCGTCACCCCACGGGTAGATGCGTCCGTCGGGGCCGCGCGCCGCGAACTCCCACTCCGCTTCGGTCGGAAGGCGCGCCCCCGCGAACTGGCAGTACGTATCCGCCATTGTCCAGTCGACGCAGTTGATCGGATGATCCTTCTTGGCGTCAGGCTCGCGGAAGTTGCAGAGGGGATCGAAGATCGCCTTCTCCTTCGCGGACAGATCGTCGGACTTGTTCGTCGTCGCGGTGCTCGGGCACTTGCCCGCGTCGACGCAAGCCTTGAACGCGCTGACCGTGACCTCGGTCTTGTCGATGCAATACGATCCCAGCGTCACCTTGTGCGACGGCTTCTCGAGATCGAGAGAGTCTTCGGCGTCGGAGCCCATGAAGAAGTTGCCGCCTCCGATCTCGATCATGCCCGGAGGGCAGCTCGACTTCGGCGCCGCCGCGGCGACGGCTTCACGCGACGCCACGGATGCCGCGGCGTCGGTAGCGGACGAAGCGTCGGCGCCCGTGGCGACGGCGTCGTTCGCGTCGGACTTGGGTTTCTTGCAGCCGCCGAAGAAGGCGAGTGCGACCAGCGGCAGAACGAGGGATCGAGAGGTCACGGCGGGCATCATCTTCCAGCGGCGGGTGCGCCCAGCGGGCTCACGCACCGAAAACCTATGGTGGAACTGCGTTTGGTCGGCTTCTCGCGCGTCCGATACGTCGTCGCGAGCGCCGCCCGCTTGCCGGTGAGGAAAGAGCCACCGCGCACGACCCTGAGCTCGCCGTTCGGAACGACCGGATCGTTCTGTGCGGCTGCGCTGTAAGGCGCATAGGCGTCCGCGACCCACTCCGCGACGTTGCCCGCGAGATCTGCGACTCCGTCCGGCGTCGCGCCCGCCGGGAATGTCTTTCCAGGAGCGGTCGCCGCCCAGCCGTCGAGACCGTCGTGCACGGTGCCGAGCTCGAGGCTGTTCTTCCCCGCCCACGCCGTGCACTCCGCGCCGCATGCGTTGACGAGCGCGGCCGACGGTTCGTCGTTACCCCAAGGATAGGCGCGACCATCTCTCCCTCGCGCTGCCAGCTCCCACTCTGCCTCCGTCGGGAGCCGGGCGTTGCGGGCGGTGCAGTAGATGTCCGCGCGCTCCCAATCCACGCAGTTGATCGGATGCGAGGCCATCGCGACGGGATCCCGAAGCGTGCAGAGCGGGTCGTGCGCCGTGCGTTCGGCGGCCGTGATGCCCGCCCATTCGTTCGTGACGAGTCCGCGCTTGCAGTCGCCGCGGTCGCTGCATGCCTTGAACTTCGCCACGGATACCTCGACGACATCCATGCAGAACGCAGACAATGTGACGACGTGCGCCGGCCTCGCCCCGACGGTCCCATCAGGCGCGTCGCTGCCCATGGTGAACGCGCCGCCCTCGATGAGCGCCGTGCCCTCGGGACACCGCTGGCCGGCGGCGGGCGGCGCGGCGGCGGCCGCATTCGCGGATCCGGCCTCGCCCGGCGTCGGCACGCGCGAGAGAGCGGCCGCCGAGGGGATGTCTGCGCTTCGCTTGCCGCGCGCGAGCAGGCCGAAGGCACCTGCCGCGACCGCGACGAGCGCCACGCCGCCGAGCGCCATCGGCAAGAGCTTCGACGTCGGTCGTGACGGCGCGCGCAGTGCCGGTACGTCCGTCGCAGGTAGCTTCGACGACGTGGACGAGGGCGCCGTGCTGGGAATGTGGCGCACCGACGGCGGCACCGACGCCTGCGACGCAAGCACTGGCGGCGCGCTCATCTTGACGGTGCGTTCGGCCGCCGCTTCGCTGTCGTGGATGATGATCGATTCGTCCGGAACGGGGAGCGTAACGGCGCGTCGAGGCGGCTCGACGGGCTTCGCGGACGCGTAGCGCCACGAGTCGGTCGGCTGAGAGTTGGGCGCGGTCTCAGGATTCGGAGCTGTGGATGCCACGGCCGATCTCGTTCGAGCCGACGCTCGCGCACTCGGCGGCGGCGAAGGCTGCGGGGGCGCTGGCGGCTGCGGCGGCGCGACCGGCGCGGCGGCGACGACGGGCTCGATCGTGACGGCGCTCGCACGCTCAGCAGGCGCAGGCGGCGCGACCGGCGCGGCGGCGGCGACGGCGCTCGACGACGGCGGCACGGCTTGCGGAGCGACGCGCACGGCGCGCACGGCGCGCGCGGACGCGGGTGATGTCGATGCGACGACATCGGGAATGAAGCCGAGCGGTAGAGGCGCTCCGCTCGCCGGCGCATAGCCGAATCCTGGCGGTGGACGATCCGTCCGACGCGACGATGGAGGGCTCGACGACGGAGGCGTCGACTCGACGTCGCGGCGGGGCGCCGAGGGAGGTGCCGACTGCGCCTGCAGCGTCCCCGGCCACGGGGAAGCCCTCCGGCTTCCCGGAAGTGGCTCCGACGCAAACACGACGGGCATGCTCAGCGGCGGAGCGAGCGCATCGCGAGCGTGCGCGTCGTCGAGCATCGGCGCCTTCTCCGCGGCCGCACGTCGCGCGCGGATCGCCTCGCCGACCGTCGCCACCATGAGACGAGCCACGTCTGCGTGCGATGGCGCACCGCGGAACGTGCTCGCCAGCGCAGACAACATCGCTGCGGCGCTCTCGAAGCGGTCCGCAGGGTCACGCGCGACGGCTCGCTCGGCGACGGCGTGGATCGCACGCTCGTCGGCGGCCGGATCGTGGTCGCCATCGGCCAGAAGCGCGGCGAGGATGGTCCCCGCTGCGAAGAGGTCGCCGCGCGGACTCGATACGCCGCTCTCGAGCACCTCCGGTGCAAGCAGGGACTCCGCCGCACCGCTCTTCGCGTCGACGCCGAGACCCACGAGCTCGATCAGCCGAACGCGGCCGTCCAGCCCGACCATGACCGTACCCATCGACAGGTTGCCGTGTCCCGTCGCCGCGAACTCGGGGATTCCATGGAGCGCATGGAGCCCCGCGAGGACGTCGCTGACGAGACGCAGCGCACACAGCGTCGGGATGGCCGTTCCGCCTTCGCGAAGTAGCGTCGCGACCTCGGAGAGCCGCTCTCCATCGATGTAGTCACTGACGACGTCGATGCCTCGAGGCCGCTCGATCGCGCCTCGGATGCGCGTGAGCCTCGGGTTGGGAACGGACGCGAGCACGCTCACGCGCGCTAGCGCCGTGGACTTGGCGGCTCCATCGAGCGTGAGATGCTCGACGACCGAGAGCTTCGTCGCGTCGTGCTCATCGCGAGCGATGAACGTCGGGACGCGACGACCGCGAAGCTCTGCGACTAGCGAGCGAACGCTCGCCCCGAGGCCCGGCACGAGGTCGCTGTGGAACACAGCCATCGCACGAATCTATCGCGTTCCGCGCTCTGGCGGCAAAGCTCTTCCGTTCACCGTTGGCACGGCGCTGGCCGGCGCTGGGCCGGTATACAACGTGCGACGCCTCGAACGCCGGTGGGGAGCTCAGCGCATCAGGAGGCCGGCGATGAGGATGGCGCTCATCAGGCACATCATCAGCCCCGTCATCACCGTGAGCGCCCAGCGCGCGTCGCTCGAGTAGCGCTTGCTGCTCCACACCGCGGCGAGGCCGATCGGCGGAACGAGGATCAAGAGCGAGCCGAGCGCGACGGGATCGTCCCACCACGGCTGCGGACCCTTGCCTGCCGCTGCCTGGGCCGCCTGCTGCTGCGCCAACCTCTGTGCATGCTGCACGTGCTGCACGTGCTGGCCACCGTAGGCCGGAAACTCGCGAACGTCCTTCCTCGGATCGCGGCGGCTCGGGACGATCTCGGCCTCCGCACGCGCGAGGAGGGGGCCCGCCGGAACGTACGGCTGCTGCGGGGGGAGCGCAGCCTGCGAGATCTGCGGCATGAGCCGGCGCAGCTCCTCGGGCACGGGCATGAACATGCACTTGCGGAGCGCCGACTTGCTGCGGGCGTGCCAGCCCCAGCCGGCCGGTGCCTCGCGCTCGCGCGGTGACTCGCGGAGCCAACCGTTTCCGATCAACGTGCCGATGCCACGACTCGAGCTCGAACGGAGGTTCCGCGGGGTCTGTCGCATCAGGTCTCTACAGAATGCTACGCCTCAGCCGTTCCGCAAGGGCGGTCGGCGGCCGGTCATCCGTTCAGACGACACGGCGGAGTCGCCGACGCACCGCGGCACGACCGATCAGCCAGAAGATAGGTGGGAGGTGTCGCAGCCGTAGCTTGCTGGTTTCGCCGCCATAAACCGGGCGAACCGGCACCTCGGCGATGCGCAGCCCGCGCGCCGCGAGCTGTCCGAGGAGGTCGTTCGGGTAGCCGAAGCTCGGCCAGAGCCCGGCCAGATCGAGCTTCAGAGCTGCGCCGCGCGCGAGGCCCGTGAACCCGCACTGGCTGTCCGAGATGGTCTGGTCGATGGCCGCCGACGTCAGCCGCGTGAAGACCTGACCGCCGATCCAGCGCGGCAAGCCCATCGCATTCTGCACCGTGGGATCACCGAAGCGGTCGCCCTTCACGTAGTCGGCGGCGCCCGTGACGATCGGATGCGTCACCGCTTCGAGCTCCTGCGGATCCATCTGCCCGTCGCCGGCCATCACGCAGAGCGCATCGGTAGGACGATCGGTAAGGGTGAGCGCGCGACGATACCCGGTCGTGAGCGACGCTCCGACGCCGCGACGCCGCTCGTGTCTCTCGACGTGCAAACGCGCATCGCCGACCGCGAGCGCGCGCTCGCTCGTTCGATCCGGGCTGCCGTCGTCGACGAGCACGATGGCGTCGACGAACGCGGGCATCGTCGCCACCACCCCGGCGACGTGCGCTTCCTCGCGGAATGCGGGCACCACCACCACCACGCGCGAGCCGGACAGCAAGGGTCAGATCCCTACCTTCTCGTCGTCGCCAGCGGTGGAGAACAGCTTGCTCGGAACAAAGACGCCTTCATGACACCGGACCGTCACATGGCTAGAGTATCGCCGGATCATGGCGAGAATCTTGGTCATCGAGGACGAGCCCGACATCCAGCAGATCCTCGAGTACAACCTCCGCGAGAAGGGACACAAGGTCTTCCTCGCAGGCAAGGGCGAGGAGGGATTGCGGCTCGCGCGCGAGAAGCGGCCGGACCTCGTCCTGCTCGACCTCATGCTGCCGGACATGCCGGGCACCGAGGTCTGCAAGATCCTCAAGAGCGATCCCGCGATGCGTAACGTCCAGGTGGTGATGCTCACCGCGAAGGGCGAGGAGATCGATCGCGTGGTCGGCTTCGAGCTCGGCGCCGACGACTACGTCGTGAAGCCCTTCAGCGTGCGCGAGCTCCTCCTGCGTGTGCAGGCCATCCTCCGGCGCTCGCAGGGCGAGACGGAGGCCGCGGCGGGCATCCAGTTCGGGACGTTGCGCGTCGACCGCGAAGCGCATCGCGTGTGGGCCAACGAGGCCGAGCTCGAGCTGACCGCGCTCGAGTTCAAGCTGCTGGTCACGCTCTATGACCGCAAGAATCGCGTCCAGACCCGCGCCGCGCTGCTCAGCGACGTCTGGGGCATCGACGCCGACATCACCACGCGCACCGTCGACACGCACGTGAAGCGCCTCCGCGAGAAGCTCGGCGACGCCGGCACGTACATCGAGACGGTCCGCGGCGTCGGCTACCGCTTCGCCGACAACCCGGAAGAGGCGACCGGTTGAGAGGGCGAATCCGCGTCCGGCTTCTCGTCGCGACGTGGATCCTCGTCTCGGCCTCCGTGTACGCGTCGTTCGCGCTGCTGGGCGGACGCATCGACGGCGCATGGCCGTTCCTCGTGGCGCTCGCATCGGGCGCGCTCGTGGGCTTCATCGTGAGCGAGCTCTCGGTACGCTGGTTCGACGAGGCGGTGCGCCCCCTCACCGACGCCGCGCGCCGCATGCACGAGGGCGATCTCACGGTGCGCGCACGCGTCGCCCGCGAGCAGGACGTCGGGCAGCTCGGCGCGGCGTTCGATCAGCTCGCGGGGAGCCTCTCGCAGACGGTCGGTGAGCTGCGCTCGGAGCGCGATCTCGTGAGCCGCATCCTCGACGGCATGCAGGAAGGCGTCCTCCTCCTCGACAAGGACGGCAAGGTCGCGCTGATGAACCCGGCGCTCCGCGAGATGCTGCTCCTGCGCGCGGACTTCGTGGGGCAGCCGCTGCTCGAGGTGGTCCGTCATGCCGAGCTGAAGGAGCTGCTCGATCGCGCTCGGATCACGAGGACCACGTGCTCGGGCGAGGTCGAGCTCGGTGGCCTCAAGCCGCGTCGCTTGCTGGTCCGCGGGACGGCCTTCACGCAGACGCGCGAGAACGCGGGCGGCATGCTCGCGGTCTTCTTCGACGTCACCGACATTCGCAGGCTGGAGTCCTTGCGTCGAGACTTCGTCGCCAACGTCTCGCACGAGCTGCGCACGCCGGTCACCGCGATCCTCTCGGCCGCCGAGACCATGGAGATGGCGCTCGCCAAGGATCCCGAGACCGCCAAGCGTTTCCTCGGCATCATCGAGCGCAACGCGGCTCGTCTGCAGCGTCTCATCGAGGACCTCCTCGACCTCTCGCGCATCGAGTCGCGCGAGCTGCGCCTCCGTCCGGAGCGCTTCGCGTTCGAACCGTTCGCCACCCACCTGCTCGGCATGTTTCGCGAGCGCTCCGAGAAGCGGAAGATCGCGCTCAAGCTCGATGTGACCAAGGCCCTCGAGCTCGAGGCCGATCGCCGTGCGCTCGAGCAGGTGCTCACCAACCTCGTCGACAACGCCGTGAAGTATTGCCCCGAGGGCTCATCGGTGACCTTGCGTGCCGAGCCCAGCGAGGGCGCTGTTCCCGGCGTTCGCATGCGCGTCGAGGACGACGGCAGCGGCATCGAGGAGAAGCACCTCGGGCGCTTGTTCGAGCGATTCTACCGCGTCGATGCCGGGCGCTCGCGCGAGATGGGCGGCACCGGGCTCGGGCTCTCGATCGTGAAGCACCTCGTCGAGGCGATGGGCGGCACCATCGACGTGAGCAGCACCGTCGGCAGGGGCACCACGTTCGACGTGAGGATCCCCGACGCGAGCACGCGCAGCCGCGAGAAGTCCTCGAGCGACGACCTGACGCGCGACGCGCCATCCAAGGACCGAACGGAGGACGCCGCTTGATTCGAGCGCTTCTGTTCCGAGTCGGCGCGGCGCTGCCGCTGGTGATGCTGCTCGCGCTGGCGATGCTCGGGCCGGCGTGCTCGCGCGGCAACGCCACGGCGACCGAGTCGTCACCGCGTGTGCTCGTCGGCGCGGGCGCGACGCTCCCGTATCCGCTCTATTCGAAGTGGGCGGCCGAGTACGCGCGCGTCGATCCCACGGTGCGCGTGAACTACCAGTCGCTCGGCTCCGGCGCCGGCATCCGCCAGGTCTCGGACGGCGTCGTCGATTTCGGCGCCACCGACGAGCCGATGTCCGATGAGCAGCAGCGGCGCTCCGCCACGAGGCTCGTGCACGTGCCGACCACGGTCGGCGCGGTCGTCTTCGCGTTCAATGTCCCGGGCCGGCGCGATCTGGCGCTGACCGGCGAGCTCGCCGCCGACATCTTCCTCGGCAAGGTGGCGCGCTGGGACGACGAGCGCATGCGCGCGCAGAACCCCGGCGTCGCGCTGCCGGCCGAGCCGATCATCGTGGTTCATCGGGCCGACGGCAGCGGCACGAGCGCGGCGCTCACCACGTATCTGTCGCGTCACAACGAGACCTGGAAGACGACGGTCGGCGCCGGCACCTCACCGCGCTTCCCCGTCGGCGTGGGCGCAAAGGGCAACGAAGGCGTGACCGCGCTCATCAAGGCGACGCCGATGTCGATCGGCTACGTCGAGCTCGTCTACGCGAGGCAATCGGAGCTCGCGACGGCCACGGTGAAGAACCCCGCCGGCCAGTTCGTCGCTCCGACCCTCGACGCGGTCGAACGCGCTGCGAAGAGCGTGTCCTCGGTCGCCGCTTCGTCGGAAGCGCCGGTCGTGCTGCTCGATGCTCCCGACCCCGGCGCCTATCCCCTCGCGGCGGTCTCGTACGTGGTGGTTCCTGCGGACGCGCATGGTCGTGCCAACGCCGAGGCGCTCGCCAAGTTCTTGTGGTGGGCCGTGCACGACGGCCAGAGCTTCGCGCACGACCTCGACTACGTCGCGCTTCCCGCCCCGCTCGTCACGCGCGCCGAGCACGCCCTCCGCGAGCTCCGGTCCAACGGCCAACCTCTCCTCGCGGCATCCGCAGCGACCGGCGGTTG
>JAYTZB010001621.1:0-1875 GCA_043742085.1 Polyangiaceae bacterium | reverse complement strand
GCGAGGACGGCGCTCAGCTCGTCGTCGGCGCGGAGCTTCGCGCCCTCGACCGCAGCCTTTGCGCCCGAGATCGAGCCGTCGCCGAGGACGCCGTGCTCGGCGAAGAGGGCGGTCGCCTCGCCGAGCATGTCGGGGGCGGGAGGCGAGGGGATGCGACCGAGCGCCCAGAGGAACGCGAGACCGCCGATGACGCGGCGCTCGATCTGATCGCACTCCTCCTCGGTGAGCTTGTCCATCGGGCGTTCGAGGAGCGCGCGCTCCTCGGGGAGGAGCGTCTCTTCGATCCCGAGCTGCCCGAGCCGCGAGAGCCACGCGCGGCGCACGGCGTCGCGCTCCTCGAGGGCGTCCTCCTCGTCGAGCTCCAGTCCCAATCGCTGGAGAAGGAGCTCGATGCACAAGCACCGCTTCGCCACGTCCGACGCGCTTCTCGTTGCCATTCCCCGCTTGGTAGCCCAGTCCGCGCGGCGCGGAAAGCATCCGCGGGCGCTATCCTCGTCTCCGATGCGCGTCCTGCTCTTCGCGACCGCGGTCGCGCTCACCGCGTGCACCCCCGACCACGCGGCGTCGCCGGCCTCGTCCACGCGCGCGTCCGCGGCGCCATGGCTGTGCCGACCCGATCTCCCCTCTGATCCTTGTCGCTCCGCCGATCTCACCGCCACCGAGCTCCGCGCCGACGGCTCGCGTGTGCGCGTCGCTCATCACGCTGCCGAGCACCCCGCCGTCGATTGCTTCTACGTCTATCCCACCGTCGATCTCGAGCTCGTCCCCGGCAACCACGAGGACCTCACCGACGTTCGCAAGATGAAGGCGACCACCCTCGCTCAGGCGGCGCGCTTCACCGAGGCCTGCGCGCTCTGGGTGCCGCTCTATCGACAGGTCACGATCGGGACGTACCTCCAGTCGAAGCCCACGCTCGAGCGCGGACTCGCCTTCGCCTTCGCCGACGTCGAGCGCGCGTTCGCCGAGTACCTCACGCATGCCGATCGCTCGCGAAAGATCGTGCTCGTCGGCCACTCGCAGGGCGCGGAGATGGTGGTGCGGCTCCTGCGCCGCTTCTTCGACGACGACCCCGCCATGCGCGCTCGCCTCCTTCTCGCGATGCCCATCGGCGGCGACGTCGACGTCCTCGCCGGCGAAACGCGTGGGGGTACCGTGAAGAACATCCCGACCTGCACGCGCGCCGACGAGATCGGATGCATCCTTGCATACCGCACGTATGCCGCCGGCGAGCGCGTCGAGGCCGATCGCTGGGCGCCCGCCGCCGGCCACGAGACGGTGTGCGTCGATCCCTCGGCCGTCGACGGGCGCGCGTCCGCGGCGCAACCCGCCGCGCAACGCCAACACCGCTTCTCGCGGACCTACCTCGCAGTGTGGCCGGAGCTCCGCGGCTTCATGCACGGCATCGACGACGTCACGACGCCCTTCGTGCTGCTGCGCGATTTCTACGGCGCGCGCTGCGTTCGCGGTCCCGACGGCTTCGCCTGGCTCGAGGCCTCTGTCGCGCCTACCGCCGGCGATGCCCGCACGAGCCCCGTCGACCTGCACGATCGGCGCTTTCGCATCGGCAAGCTCGGACTGCACGTCCTCGACCTGCAATTCGCGCAGGGCGATCTCGTGGACATGGTCGCGCGACGCGTCACCGCCCTTCCTCAGTGACGCGCCGCGATTCCACTTCCAGCACAGGCCAAGCTCACGACAGAGATGCGTTGCAGTAGGTCGCGACCAGGCTCGGTCCGTCCTCGTCGAGGGATGTGAAGCGCACGCCGAACATCGCGAGGCCGCGTTTGCCCTCCGCGCACCACTGCACGATGCCCTTCGCCGAGACGATGTCGCCGTCGAGGAAGAACACGAGCGACACGTCCTGCCCGATGCGCG
>JAYTZB010001620.1:0-3365 GCA_043742085.1 Polyangiaceae bacterium | reverse complement strand
GGGCTGAAAAGAAGCCACTTCATCATCGGTCCGGCGATGAGCGATGTCCCGATGGCCATGGCCACCAGCGCCACGAAGACGCGGTCGTCGATGAGCCCGGCATCGCGCGCGAGCAGCGCGAGGATGATCTCCATCGCACCGCGCGCGTTCAGCCCGAAGCCCACTACGAGCGACTCACGCCATGGCATCCCCGAGAGCCGCGCGCCCACGCTGCAGCCCACTACCTTCGCGACCGATGCGACGGCGAAGACCACGAGGCACAGCACGACGTCGAAGTTGGCGAGAAAATCCACGCGCAGCGCCACCGACGCGAAGAAGACCGGCGCGAACACGTTGGTCACGAACTGCTGGATGGTCTGGCGCGTTCGCTCGCGCAGCTTCGGCGAGCCGCCCACGGTGACGCCGACGATGAAGCCGCCGAGCACGGCATGGATGCCGATCGCCTGCGTGATGCTGGCACCGAGGATCGCCACCACGATCAGGAGCGAGAGGATCCGACCCGGTGCCAGGTCGGCCTGCTTTTCGATCCGCGTAAGCACGCTGTCGACGACCCGCCGGCCGATGAAGAAGCAGACCGCGCCGAAGAGGAGCGCGACGCCGATCGTCATCGAGAGGTGAGCGAAGTCGACGCCGCCGCCGCGCATCGGTCCCAACAGGATGCTGAACGCCATCCAGCCGACGAGATCGTTGATCATCGCGGCCGTCATCACGAGCAGACCGATGTCGGTCTTGAAGAGGCCGAGATCCAGGAGCGTCTTCGCGATCACGGGCAGCGCCGAGATCGAGAGCGCGACCCCGATGAACACCGCGAAGAGCAGCCGCTGCTCGGGGTGGACGAGCACGGCGTCGGGAACGAGATAGCCGACGAGGAGGCCGCCCAGCATCGGCAGCGCCATGCCGAAGAGCGCGACGCGAAGCGCGCTCCGCCCGCGTCGTTTCACGATCTCGAGGTCGACCTCGAGGCCCGCGACGACGAGCAGGAGCACCACCGCGATGGTGGTGTAGCCGGAGAGCATGGCCGCCGGCGGACCGTCCGGAAGCAGGAACGCATGCGCCGCCGGCGCGATGCGGCGGAGGCCCGTCGCACCGAGCAGCACGCCCGCGAGGATCTCGCCGACCACGAGCGGTAGCCCGATCGCGCGCCCCAGCTCGCCGAGCAGGCGCGCAACGCCGAGGAGAACGGCGATGGATAGCAGAAAGACGAGGGCGTCGTGCTCGTTCACGGTAGTGACCTGACCAGCTGCCGCGCGTGCGCTCAGGCCCGGCCGATCGCGTCGCAGAGGGTTCGCGTGAACTCCTCGGTGCCGACCTGTCCGCCGAGATCCACGGTGCGCATGCCGCCCTCGAACGTCGCGAGGAGCCCCTTCTCGATCTTGGTCGCAGCGACGTGCTCGCCGAGGTGATGCAGCATCATCACGCCGCTCTGGATGAGCGCGGTGGGGTTGGCGATCCCCTGACCCGCGATGTCGGGCGCGGTGCCGTGCACGGCTTCGAACACCGCGCACTCGAGGCCGATGTTGGCGCCGGGCACGATGCCGAGGCCGCCCACGAGCCCGGCGCCGAGGTCGCTGAGGATGTCGCCGTAGAGGTTCTCGGTGACGATCACGTCGAGCTTGTTGGCGTTGCGGACCATGTTCATCGCGCAGGCGTCGACGATGATCTCGTACGGCTCGATGCGCGGGTACTTGAGCGCCACCTTGCGAAAGCACTCGAGGAGAAGCCCGTCCGAGAGCTTCATGATGTTCGCCTTGTGCACCACCGAGACGCGCGAGCGCCCCATCTTCGTGGCGTAGTCGAACGCGTACTCGCAGATGCGCGTGCAGGCCTTCTCGGTGATCAGCTTGATGGCCTGGACCACGCCCGGCATGATCATGAGCTCGAGGCCAGCGTAGAGGTCCTCGGTGTTCTCGCGCACGATGACGATGTCGGTGCCTTCGAAGCGCGGCTCGATCCCGGGCAAACTGCGGATGGGCCGGACGTTCGCGTAGAGATCGAGCGCCTGGCGCAGCGTCACGTTGACGGACCGGAAGCCCTTGCCGATCGGCGTGCCGATCGGCCCCTTGAGCGCCACCTTGTTCCTGCGGATCGAGTCGAGGACCTCGTCGGGCAGGGTGGTGCCGCGCTTCTCGGCGACCGCCGCGCCGGCATTCTCGACCTCCCAGTCGATCTTCACGCCGGAGGCCTCGAGGACGCGGCGCGTCGCGTCGGCGACCTCCGGTCCGATACCGTCCCCCGGTATGAGCGTGATCGTGTGGGCCATGGGTCCGCGCCAGAGTACGCTCAGCGCTCCCAGGGTTCCAGAGATGAAGGCGCCGACATCGCTACGCGTGGAAGCCAACGAGCTCGTGCATCACGTCCTCGAGTGGGACGCGCGAGGTCCCACGCCCACGGCGCCGGGGATCGCGGCGCGAACGGTCGTGCTCGTCCACGGATTCATGGATGCGGGCGGCACGTGGGACCTCGTGGCTCCCGCGCTCGCCGCGCGTGGGTTGCGCGTCCTCGCGCCCGACATGCGCGGCTTCGGCGAGGGCGCGCGCGTGCCGAAAGGCAGCTACTACCACTTCGTCGACTACGTGTTCGACCTCGCGGACATCGTCGAGTCGCTCTCTCCGGGCGAGCCGATCGGGCTGGTCGGGCATTCGATGGGCGGCACGATCTCCACGCTCTTTGCCGGTACGTTCCCGGAACGCGTCGCGCGGCTCGTGATCGTCGAGGGCGTCGGCCCGCCGGACAATCCGTTCGAGGTTGGTCCGATCCGCATGCGCAGCTGGATCGACCAGGTGCGCGCCTCGCGCATGCGCGGCGACAACGGCAGGCCCTCGTTCTCCGAGGCGGACGCGCTGCGCAGGTTGGCCGCGAACCATCCGAACGTGTCGACCGAGGTGCTCGCGCACCGGCTTCCCCACCTCACGTCGGACGCGGGTGAGGGGCGGATCGCCTGGCATTTCGACGCGCTCCACCGCACGACGGCGCCGATGCCCTTCTTCGCCAAGCTGTTCGTCGAGTTCGCCAAGAAGGTGACGTGCCCAGTGCTCTTCGTATCGGGGGGCCCTCGCGGCTATCACCCGCCCGACGAGGACGAGCGGCTCCTTGCGTTCACGACGCTGGCGCGCGCCGAGCTGTCGGAGGCGGGGCACATGGTCCACTGGACCGAGCCGGCGGCTCTGATCCCGCTCCTCCTCGAGCACCTTCGCGCCCCGCGCTGAAGCAACGTCACGGCAGCCGCGCGCCGTTCTTGTAGTCGCCGAGCACCTTGCGGACCTCCTGCTCGCGGAGGATGTACGTCCACGAGTCCTGTTCGACCTGGTTGTCGAGGAGGAGACCCAGGTGGAGGTGGGGCGTGCCGTTGCCGATCCCGGAGACAC
>JAYTZB010001619.1:0-4507 GCA_043742085.1 Polyangiaceae bacterium | reverse complement strand
CCAGGGTTCTTGAAGAGCGGTGGCGGAATCAGCCGCTGAGGCGGGCGGAAAAGGAGCTTCGGGATGCCGTTCATAGGTCGTTTGGCAGTCGCAAGGTCGAAGCACGTGCGTGGCCTCCTGCGCGCGGGCGGCTACGTCGCGGTGCTGAGCCTCGGGCTCGGCGCGTTCCAGCTGCGTCAGGCACACGCCGAGCTGAAGAACCGGACGCTCGATCTCGGCCGGCAGATGAACCAGCTCGCCAACGCCTCGCAGCAGGACGTCAACAAGCTGAACCTGAACGGTCAGGTCATGTGGATGGGCAGCGCGCTCTCCCACGACTCGGCGGCGACGGTGCTCGATCGCTACGAGGCGGAGTGCAAGAAGAACGCGGCGCAATCGCCCGAGAGTTGGCGTCAGCTCACGCAGACGAGCGAGAAGGCTGCAGCAGCGAAGAGCGCTGACACGGCGGGGATGGACAGCTCGGGCGTCATGCGTGCCGGCTCGCTCACCGAAGGCACGGTCCTCTGCTTCGTCAAGACCGAGCACTCGAAGACGAGCATCGGCGAGGCGTTCAAGAGTCTCGCCGAGACCGGCGAGCTCGGCGCAGTCGGCGACCTCCGGTACGTCTGGGCCAAGCAGGGCCCGAGCGGAAAGACCACGGTCCTCACGGCGTGGACCGATGACCACTTCAACCTCGCGGACCTCGTTCCCGCCGAAGGAAAGGAAGCGCCCGGCATCGACCTTCCGAACCTCCCCCGTCCGCCGGACTCGACCCGTCTCTTCGCGGCACAGGTCGAGGGCACGCCGTTCGGTCTCAACGTGTACCGCGGCAAGCAGGGCCCCTCGAAGGTCATCAGCTTCTACGACGAGGAGATGCGCACGCGCGGGTGGCTCGCGATCGATCCCGAGATCGACAAGTGGATGGCCAAGCGCGGCGAGACGAACACCGACGGCGTGGTCGGCCGACTGTACGAGCACGACGGCGTCGTACTCACCCTGGCAGCGCACATGGAGCAGGGCGATACCATCACGTCGCTCGGTCTCGCCGGTGTCGCTTCGCCGGATGGAACCGTCACCGATACCGGGGTGAAGGCGAGCGACGCGCCGACCAGCGGCAGAGCCGTGAAGAGCGCGAGCAGCCAGTCCGAGCCCTGACCGACGCGCGCGCAGGCGGGCTCGCCGCCCCCCCGCGATTGCGCACCTTCCCGCGGTCGCACGCGACGTGTACCATCCGAGCGGGATGAATCGTCGCGCGTTACTCATCGCCCTCGTGGTCGGAATCCTGGGCGTATTCCTGCTGCTGCTCTATCAACGCCGCTTCGAGCTGGAGGCGTCGGGCGGCGAGAAGGTCAAGCTTCTCATCGCGGTGAAGCGCCTCGAGCGCGGCAAGCCGATCGCCGACGACGCCATCGCGATCCGTGAGGTCCCGATCGCCTACGTCGACGACCGCTCGATCCGCGAGGTCGACAAGAACAAGGTCCTCGGGCTGCGCCTCGGCACGACGGTCCGCGAGCAGCAGCTGCTCCTCTGGACCGACCTCGCCACCGGCTCCGACGACCGCAAGGAGCTCAGCTCCCTGGTGCTTCCCGGCTATCGCGCCGTGTCGATCCGCGCCGCGCGCGACGACACGAGCATCACGCTCCTCCGCCCCGGGGACTACGTCGACGTCATCGGCGTGCTCGGCGCTTCCGGCGGCGAGGCGAAGAGCGCCGTCGTCCTCCTCCAGCGCGTGCTCGTGCTGGCCATGGGCAGCGAGACGTCGCCGGATGCCCTCGACCAGAAGGACAAGAGCTACACCGCGGAGAACCTGCTCACGCTGAGCCTGACGCTGTCGGAGGCCCAGATCATCGCGCTCGCCGCCGAGCGCGGTCGCCTCGCGGTCGCGGTGCGCCATCCCGACGACCAGCAGAAAGCCGGCGTCACGGACATCAACTTCGACTCCATCCTCGACCCCAAGAAGCGCGGCGAGATCAAGGGCGTTCGCGGCGGCGCGCCTGTGAACATCACGGGCGGAGGCGCTCAGTGAGGGCGGTCCGCACTTCCGCTCTGCGAGCGCTCCTCTCCCTCGCGCTCATCGTGCCTGCGACGTCGGCTGCGCTCGCCATCGGCGAGGGCACCGCGTTCGCGCAGAAGGCGAAGGGCGACCACGAAGAGATCTCGCTCGCCGTCGGCGAGACCAAGACGTTGCCGGCCGGCGGCGTGAAGGAATACTCCGAGGGCGTCAAAGGCGTGGTCGACGTCGTCCCCACGCCCGACGGCCGAACGTTCGTCATCACCGGCAAGAAGCCGGGCACCACGACGCTGCTGCTCATCAAGACGGACGGCTCGCAGACCACGTTCGACATCTCGGTCGCGAACCGGAATCCGCAGCAGGTCGAGCGCGAAATCCAGCAGCTGCTCGAGCCCTTCCCCGGCGTGCGCAGCCGGCGTGTCGGCTCACGCATCTTCCTCGAAGGCGCGGTCCCGACCGACAACGAATACAAGCGCATCCAGCAGATCGTCACCGTCTACGGCGGTCAGGTCGATTCGCTCGTCACCGTCGGCGTCGCCGAGCGGAAGCTCCTCATCCGTCTCGACTTCTTCTTCGTCCAGTACTCGCGGACGTCGGGCTACAACCTCGGCGTCGGCTGGCCGGCGAACATCGCCGGAACCACGGCGGCCGGGCAGCCGGTCGTCCAGAGCAACTACTCGTACGACTTCGTCTCGCGCACGACACAGACGGCGCAGGCGTCGGTCGTCAACCAGCCGCTGCCTCGCCTCGACATCGCGGCGCGTCACGGCTGGGCGAAGGTGATGAAGCAGTCGAGCGTCATCACCGCGAACGGCAACGAGGCCACGTTCCAGAACGGCGGCGAGTCGAACTTCCTCGTCTCCGGTGTCGGCGCGGCCGCCCTCGTGAGCGTGAAGTTCGGGACCAACGTCACCGTCCTTCCCCGCTACGACTCCAACTCACGCGACGTCGAGATCAAGCTCCTCGCCGACGTCGCCGACCTCACCCCGCCGAGCGCGGCGAACGGACCTCCGGGTCGCCTCACGACGAAGCTCGAGACCAACGTCACGCTCAAGCTGGGCCAGGCGCTGATCCTCTCGGGTATCAAGACCTCGAGCGTGCAGCACGACGTCACCGGCCTGCCCGGTCTCAGCGAGATCCCCGTCATCGGTCTGCTCTTCGGGACGCACGCCCAGGAGAAGCTCGACATCGAAGGCGCCGTCTTCATCGTTCCGAGCGTGGTCGACACGGTGCCGAAGAGTGCACTCGAGCTGATCAACAACGCGATGGGGAACTACCGAGAGTTCTCTGGCGAGATCGAATACCTGGAAACATTTCCCAAGACCCCGCCGTCCGCGAAGTAGCGGACACCGCGGGGTTTCGAGAGTAGGACCGAGCCATCACGATGCATTTGCAAGTCGTCGTCCAATCAGACGATGGGATGCAGCGAACGGAGCTCTATCCGGCGAACGGTCCTCTCACGATCGGTCGCCATCCGCAGTGCTCGCTCCGGCTCGACAGCGATCTCGTCTCGCGGCAGCACGCCGTGATCCAGGCGGGTCACGGCACGTTGCGCGTCGAGGACGTCTCCACCAACGGCACCATCGCCGGCGATTTGCTCCTTCGCCGTGACTCGGTCGAGGTGCCCTATGGCACCCCGATCGTCGTCGGCGACTTCACGGTCTTCGTCTATCCCGCCGAGCAGCAGAACGCCGGCGCCCTCGCGGCGCAGCATCCGCGCATCCAGCCGATTCAGCCGGGCCAGCCGCATCCCGTGAACGACACGCGGCAGCGCTTGCCTCCCGGCTCGGGCGGTCATCAAGGCGCCACCGTTCCGCCCGGCGCGCATCCACAGCATCACGGGCCGAACGGCGGCGCGAACGGCCTGCTGGCGCGCAGCGGGACCGGCCCGCACGGCGCCACCGGCGCGATCCCCGCGGTCACGGGGATGAACCCGATCATCGCGCACGTCGGATCTCAGCCTGGCTCGGGAGGCGTGCACCTCCCGGTGATGCGCAACGACGACGCGAAGCTCAAGGCCGAGGTCGAGCTCCGTCGCGAGATCCACAAGCTCCTGCTCGAGCACCTCGACCTCGCCACCATCGACGCGAAGAAGCTCGACGACCCGTCGATGCGCCCGAAGGTGCTCAATGCGCTTCGCCGCATCGTCGCCAGCCTGGAGGCGAAGATCCCGCGCGACATCCAGCCCGACACGCTCATCGGCGAGCTCGCCGACGAAGCGCTGGGGCTCGGACCGCTCGAGCGCTTCCTCGCCGACCCGACCATCTCCGAGATCATGGTCGTCGATCCAAACACGATCTACATCGAGCAGAACGGCAAGATCTCGCTCTCGCATGCTCGGTTCACCGACGACGAGCGCGTCCGCGCCGTCATCGAGCGCATCGTCACGCCGCTCGGCCGACGCATCGACGAGTCGTCGCCGCTCGTCGACGCGCGTCTCAAGGACGGCTCCCGCGTGAACGCCGTCATCCGACCCATCGCGCTTCGTGGCTCGTGCATCACGATCCGGAAGTTCGC
>JAYTZB010001618.1:0-3565 GCA_043742085.1 Polyangiaceae bacterium | reverse complement strand
CACGCCATGCGCGCGCCGAGATAGCGCTCAGAGGTAGCCCTCGCGGGCGAACCAGCTCATCGCGTCGGCGACCGCGCGATCGATGGGCGACTGCGGCATCCCCAGCTCGCGCACTGCTTTGCTGCAGTCTGCACGCAATCCGAGCTTGGCGATGCGGACCGCCTGCGGCGTGAAGAGCGGAGGGCGACCCGTGACCCGGTCCGCGATCAGCGAGAGGCCGCGCGCGACGATGCTCGCCGCAAGGAACGGCGCGACGACGATACGCTTCGTCACGCCGAGCGCGTCGAGCGCCATCCTCGCGATCTCGACGAGGCTGACGTCCCGGCACCCGAGGAGGTACGTCTCGCCGCGCTTGCCCTTCTCGGCGGCGAGGACGTGCCCGCGCGCCATGTCGCGCACGTCGGCGAAGTTCGTGGTCGTGTCGGCGACGAGCGCGATCGGCATCTTCACCGCCGACAGGAGCAGGCGACCGGTGGGCGTCGGCCCGGCGTCGCCGGGGCCGATCGGTCCGCAGGGCGCGACGATCACCACGTCTTGCTCGCGCGCCGCTCGCACCGCGACCTCGTGCGCATCGGCCTTGCTCTGCGAGTAACGATCACCGGTGACGCCGAGGGCGAAGTCGCTCGCCTCGGTGGCGCGCCGGCGTGGGCCCTGACCTCCGAAGCGCGCGATGGAGCTCGTGTGCACGACGCGCCGCACGCCCTCGGCACGCGCTGCATCGAGGACATTCTGCGTACCGATGACGTTCACGCGATGCATGATGTCTACATCCTTCGTCCAGAGGGCGTAGACGGCCGCGAGATGGAAGACCACCTCGCAGCCACGCATCGCCTCGCGCATGGCGGGCGCATCGGTGACGTCGCCGCGCACGCGCTCGACGTCGAGGCCGCGCAGGTTTCGGAGGTCCTCGTCCGGCAGGTGCAGCGCGCGGACGTCGTGGCCGTCCTCGAGCAGCGTGCGCACCACGTTCGAGCCGATGAAGCCCGCCGACCCCGTGACGAGCGCCTTCATCAGCTGGCCCTCAGGCGAGCCCGCCGTCCGCGCTCGCCAGCGCGAAGTACAGCCAGAGGATCTCTCGCGTCTTCGTCTTCAGCCACGCTTGACCCAGCCAGAGCCCCGGCTCGAGCTCGCGGATCTCGTCCTTGATGCTGCGAATGACCGGCGGGTTGCCGCGGAGGTCGTAGTCGAGCTGGAGCGCGTCGAAGTCGCCCGCGCGCGACGGCGCGATGAACGTCTCGAAGCGGAAGAGACGGAAGCGATCGCGGAAGACGCGGTTGATGCCCTCGCCGCCGACCTCGCTGCGCGGTGAGAAGGTCTTGCCGCGCCACGGAAAGCCCTTGGATGCGGCGAACGAGCGGATCGCGCCCGCCACGCCCGGTCGCGACGCGAGCCACGGCCACGCCAGCATGCGACCGCGCAGATCGCCCGCCACCTGTCCGATGCGCGGCGCACGGGCGCCGACGTACATTCTCTCGAGCTCGGGACACGAGAGGTCGAGGAGTGCATCGAGCTTGCGGAGGCGCTCGACGGCGGCGGCATCGAGCGGCGCGGCGGCGCCGGAGGCGGTGCGCGGCGATGTCGCCACGTGGGGGAGGGGAGAGACGGCGGCGCTGGACATGGTGGCTCCTGGCGTGGACGACGGTGGCGGCGTTCACATACGGATCGGTATGGGACATTGATCTTCCACATACGACGCCGTATGTCAAATGGGTGCCTCGCAAGCCCGCCGCGTCTGCCATGTCCGCGAGATCCGCAAAGGTCGCGAAGAGGAGCGTGAAGACGCGCGCGACGAACGCTCGTCAGGCCGAGACCCGCGACGATGCCAAGCTCCACACGCGTGCCGCGCTCGTGAACGCCGCGCTCGAGCTCTTCGCCGAGCAGGGCCTCGACACCCCGAGCCTCGACGCCATCTGCGATCGCGCCGGCTTCACGCGCGGCGCCTTCTACGTGCACTTCAAGACGCGCGAGGACATTCTCGTCGCGGTCATGGACCAGGTCGGCGAGTCATTCCTCGCGAGCGTCTTCGCGCAGATGCCGGACCTCACGAGCGGAGGACGCCGCCTTCATCACGCGGTGGAGCGCTTCATGGAGTCGGTCGCCTCCGGTAGCTATCCGCTCATGGCCACCGGCGGGAAGGGCCCGCTCGTTCGGCCGCACCAGTTGCTCGATGCGTGCGCGCGCTCATCGGTGGTGCGCGAGCGCTACCGGGATCTCGTGCAGCTCAGCGTGGGCGCGGTCGCGTCCCTCGTGAAGAGCGATCAGGACGACGGCGCCGTGCGCGACGACGTCGACCCCGCGACCGTCGCCAGCATGGCGCTCGCGCTCGTCATCGGCGCGCAGACCATGAACGACCTCGGCATCGCGCTCGACCCGGCGCAGCTCGCGAGCGCCATCGAGCAGATGCTCGCGAAGAGCTGAGGTCCTTGCTGCGAGCTGTGAGGTGCTGTTGAATCTGTGGGCTCCACCCGACCTGTGGGCGGAGACGAGAGGCCGGCAAGGGAACGGGAGGAGACCCGCTGGCGGTGTCGCGAGCGCTGCACGTCGACGGTCGATCGGGGGCTCTCGATCGAGAGCCGCGGCTGCGCCTCACGCATCCTACGGATGCGGATACGAGAGGGAGAGGCAGGCGAGAGGGGGAAGCTTGCCGGGCTCGATTCGAGCCGCGTGGGCTTTTCAGTTTGGCGCGCGCGGCGCTTCGCCGGGATGGATGAAGCCGTGCTTCTGCCACGCGGTGCCGAGGAGCACCGTGCGGGCGTCTTCTGTTGGACGTGGGCCGTCATCGTGCTGGCGAATCGCGGTCCACCCCTGAAACCATCGCGCCGACGAGCAGGGATCGATGCGCATCGCCCCGCTCGTGACTCGCTGGTGCTTCTTGTAATTTTGAAGGCAATACACGAGCGCATTGCGCACCTGACGCGCGTTCGTGAGGTCGCGACGGTGGTAGCGATCGCCCCAGACCTGACCGCGGCCACGTCCGCACGCGGCGTTGAAGAGGCGGTTGGCACGCACGGAGAAGCTCTTCATCCCTCGCGCGAGCGCGTCGTTGTCGTCGGCTTCGACGATGAGATGGAGGTGATCATCTTGGACCGAGAACTCCACGACGCGAAAGTCGTCGCGACGCGTTCGGCGGACTGCGCTCTCGAAGGCGGCAGACAGCGTCTGCGAACGAAAGCTCGGAAGCCCACGCTTCGCCCGCATCGTGACGTGCAGCGGGTTCCAGTACTCGTGCACGCCGCGCGCGCGATGCCGCACGTTGGCAAACTCCGCAGGCTTCGGCCCCGGCCGCTTCTTCCTCTTCCCCGCGAGCGTGAGCTTGCGCCGATCCTCGAAGGTCATCTGGACGGGAATGCGACGGCGGGTCCTCATAAAGAATGGGGCGATTCTAAATGTTAAAGCGAGAAATAGCAACGAAAAGTCGCTTTCGCGCGCGGCCCCGTCGCGATTTCTAGCCACCTCCAGCGCCCCTCCGCCTCCGCCTCCACCGCCACGCCCGTCTCGTCTCCGTATCCGTAGGATGCGTGAGCCGCAGGCGCGGCTCTCGATCGACAACCTCCGCTCGACCGTC
>JAYTZB010001617.1:0-1740 GCA_043742085.1 Polyangiaceae bacterium | reverse complement strand
TCGATGTGGAGCGACCCGATCTCGTGCTGCACGAGCCAGAGCGAAGCGAAGAAGCACAGGTCGGCGATGCGACTGAGGAGGAACTCCTTGTGAGCGACGATGACTGCCTGGCGGCGTCTTCGATAGAACGTGAGGAGCTGGTGGAGCCCGATGCCGGTCGCGAGCCAGCACGCGACGAGGAGCCCGAGGTGGTTCGAGATGACGAGCATGGTGACCGCGGCGACGGTCAGGAGCAGGGAGCGGACGTAGCGGACGAGGTCCGCCTCCCCGGCGAGGTACCTCCGTGAATAACGGACGACGACGACCGCCAGCGTGCAGACGAGGACGAGCATCGTGCACGAGACGAGGTCGAGCTGCACCATGCTGCGCACGGTGACCTCGATCTCCGTCTCGTCGGGCGCAGGGGCCGCGTTGGCGAGGAGCGCGTGGAGCGTGACCGCGACGAGCGAGAGCTCCACGGTGAGGATGGTGACGATGGAGGCCGCCGCGAACGGAGAACGCCGCGTCACGCAGAGCGCGGCCACGATGAGACTGGCCGGAATGAAGCACGCGAGCCCGAGCGGAAATCGGAGCAGAAGGTCGGAGACCATCAACGTTGCAGCCGCCTCGTCATTCGCTCCTCATCGCGGAGGTGCATCCGGGTGGGCCCAGGGCGGCCTGCCGGAGCGCGTGGTCGGCGAGCACCAGCGCCGTCATCGCTTCCACCACCACGACGGCGCGGGGAAGCACGCACGGATCGTGACGGCCGCGTCCCTTGAGGACGGTGTCCTCGTGACGCGCGTTCACGGTCTTCTGCTCGGGCAAGATGGTGGCCGTCGGCTTGAACGCGACGCGAAACCAGATCGTCTCGCCGTTGCTGATGCCGCCCTGCACGCCGCCGCTGCGGTTGGTGCGGGTGCGCACGCGCGCGCCGTCCATGTAGAACTCGTCGTTGTGCTCGAGACCGGTGAGGTCGGTGCCGCCGAACCCCGAGCCGATCTCGAATCCCTTGGTCGCGGGGAGGCTCATCATCGCCTTGGCGAGGTCGGCCTCCAGGCGATCGAACACCGGCGCTCCCCAGCCCGCGGGAACGCCGCGCGCGGCACAGGTGATGACGCCGCCCACCGAGTTGCCCTGCTTGCGGGCCGCGTTGACGACCTCGATCATCTGCTGCGCCATGGCCGGGTCCGGACAGCGGATGGGCGTGGCCTCCACCTGCGCGAGTGTCACCGTCTCGACGTCGCACGCGATCGAGAGATCACGCACCTTCGACACCCAGGCCACGATCTCCACCTGATGACGCGTGGCGAGTAGCTTTCGCGCGATCGCGCCAGCGGCCACGCGCGCCGCGGTCTCCCGTGCGCTGGTGCGACCGCCGCCGCGCCAGTCACGGATGCCGAACTTGGCGTCGTAGGTGTAGTCGGCGTGGCTGGGCCGGTACTTCTCCTGCATCTCGCTGTAGTCGCCGGAGCGCTGGTCCTCGTTCGCGATCATCATCGCGATGGGGGTGCCCAGGGTCTTGCCCTCGAAGACGCCGCTCTGGATCCGTACGAGGTCCGACTCCTTGCGCTGCGTGACGAGCGCGCTCTGTCCCGGCGCCCGCCGGTCGAGATCGGGTTGGATGTCCCCGGCGCTCAGCTCGAGGCGCGGCGGACAACCATCGACGACGGCGCCGATCGAGGTGCCGTGCGATTCGCCCCAGGTGGTGACGCGGAAGTGGGTGCCGAACGTATTGCCCATCGGACGCCAGGATACGCCGGA
>JAYTZB010001616.1:0-4644 GCA_043742085.1 Polyangiaceae bacterium | reverse complement strand
TCGACGGCAACGACGGCCTCCAGTTCGTGGAGCACGGCGTGTGGATCCGGGGCATCGCCGCCGAGATCTTCTTCGGCGTCGACGGCACGGCGGCGGCTGCGCTGCTGGTGACGAGCCTCGTCGCATTCCTCGCGATGCTGCCCGAGCGGACCGTGCAGCGCGGCGCATCGGGTTATCACGCCGCGTATCTGACGCTCGCGGCAGCGGTGCCCGGCGCTCTCTGCGCGCAAGACGGCCTGCTGTTCGTGCTGTTCACGTCGGTCGCGGTGGTTTCGTCGGCGCTGCTCGTGGGCGGCTGGGGCGGCGCCGCGCGCCGCGACGCCGCGATGAAGCTGGCTCTGCTCGGGACCCTCGCCGTGGTGCTGCTGCTCGTCGCGATCCTCGCGGTGTCGCGCGAGGCGGATCCGACGTTCCTCGTCGACGGGACGAAGACCACGTCGACGTTCAGCCTCCCCGAGCTCTCGCGTGTCGCCCTCGGTGCGAAGGGCGCGAAGCTCTTCGGCGGTGCGCTCGTGAAGGTCGCCTTCGTGCTCGTGCTGCTCGCCAGCGTCGTTCTCCTCGGTGCGTTCCCGCTTCATGCGTGGCTCGCGCCGGTGCTCGTCGAGGCACCGACGGCGGCGGGCGCACTGGTGTCGGCGTCGCTCCCCACCATCGGCGTGTGCGCGCTCCTGAGGATCGGCTGTGCGGTCCTTCCCGAGGGCATGCGATGGGCCTCGGGTGTCGTCGTCGCGCTAGGTGCGGTGACCGCCATCTATGGCGCGCTCGGAGCGCTCGGTCAGACGGATCTCCGACGCCTCGCAGCGGCAGGGACCACCGCGCAGGTGGGCTTCGTGCTGCTCGGTGCGGGCTCGCTGACGCCGCAAGGCCTGTCGGGCGCGATGGTCCTCGCCTCGACGCGCGCGCTCGCGTGCGCGCTCTTCCTCGTGGTCGCCGGATCGATCGACGATCGCGCGCACACCCGCGATCTCACGCGGCTCTCCGGCGTCGCGACGCAGATGCCCGGCTGGGCGGCGGCGCTCGCGGTCGCGGCGCTGGGTCAAGCTGGAGTCATGGGCCTCGCCGGTGCGTGGGGACCTATGCTCGCTCTCCTCGGCGCCTTGCCGAACTATCCGCCGCTCGCGCTGGTGGCCGCGCTCGCCCTCGTGCTCGCCGCCGCCGCCCACTTCCTCGCGCTCTCGAAGGTGGTCTTCGGAAGACTGGCGAGCGAATGGAGCCAGAGCCCGCTGCTCGAGCCGTTCGGCGGCCGGTTCCCGGATCTCACGGCGCGCGAATGGACGAGCATCGCCCCGCTCGCCACGCTGGTGGTCCTGCTCGGCCTATGGCCCGCGCCGCTCTTCGCCTCGACGACGGGCACAGTTCGGGACCTGACGAATGCCGTGAGCCCGCCCGGTCCCGAGCAAATCGCTTTCGAAGCGGAGCGTTCTTCGCCGATCCCTTCGCGATGCCCGCGTCGGCCCTCGTCACCGTACGAAAGTACGGCTCCTCGGGCCTCCTTGGCCTCGCTCGGTCTCGACGAAGACCGCCCCACTCCGACTTTCTAGAATTACTTCTTCGCGGCGGGCTTCGCGGCGGGCTTCGCGGCGCCGCCGGCTGCGGGCTTCGCGTCTGCCGCGGGCTTGGCGGGCATCTTGTCGGCCGCCGGGGGCGCGAGCACGAAGGCCGTCGCGAGGACGACCGCGCGCTTCGCGGAGCCCGCGCCGTCGAACTTGCCGAGGGGCGCGGCCTTGCCGGCCGTCGTCATCGTGATCGTGCCGTCGTCACCGAGCGTGAGCTTGTCGCCCTTCGCCATGGTGAGGTCGTCGCCCGCGAACGAGCCGTAGCTGTCGCCCGAGCCGGTCGTGACCGCGCCGTCGCTGCCGACGGTGAGGAACGTCTTGCCGCCGTCGGGGCTCTGCAGCGTCATGCCGGAGACCTTCGCAACGGCCTTGCCGCCGTTGGCGACGGTGCCGTCGGACTTCACTTCGACCTTCGCGGCCTTCTTGCCCTTGAGGTCCGCCTTCGCGCTGGCGGTCGGGAGAGCGAGCATGGCCGGCGCAGCGGGCTCCGAAGCGGCCGGCGTGTCGCTGGCGGGCTTCGCATCCGTCGTGTCGGCGGTCGCCGGCGGCGGCGGCATGTCGGGCGCAGCGGTGGCCACCGGCTCCATCTCCGGACCCTTCGCGGGCTTGTCGGAGCCACCGCACGCGGCGGTGAAGAGGATGGCGAGGACGATGAAAGAGGAGTTGGCTCTGGACATGGCGCGCACCCTACTCGGCTGCCGCGCGGCTCACAACCGCATCTGGAGAATGCGGAATTTACCGAGTGATCCGAAGGGCTTGCCTACTCCTTGAGAGCTTCGGCGCCGCCGATGATCTCCATCAGCTCCTTCGTGATCGCCGCCTGGCGCGCACGGTTGTAGACGAGCGTGAGGCGCGAGATCATGTCCTTCGCGTTACGCGTCGCTGCGTCCATCGCGGTCATGCGCGCGCCGAACTCGCTCGCCTGGCTCTCGAGGAGCGCGCGGAAGATCGAGGTCTCGACGTACATCGGCATGAGGTGCTCGAGGACTGCACGCTCGTTCGGCTCGAACTGGTACTCGGTCGGCTCGAGGGCGCCTTCCTTGCGCGGCGGCGGCTCGGGAAGCGGGAGCAGCGCCTCGACCACGGTCTGCTGCGTGATCGCGCTCTTGAACTCGTTGTAGACGATGTAGACGCTATCCACTTCGCCCCGCTCGAACTTGGCGATGACCCAGTCCGAGACCAGGCGCGCCTTCGCGAGATCGAGCCCGTCGGAGAGCTTCGGGAAATCGCGCGTGATGGTGGCCTTGCGGCGCGCGAGGTACTCGCGGCCCTTCTTGCCGACCGTCGCGATGTGGACCTCCGCGCCGGCTTCCTTCTTCTCGCGCCACTCGCGGAAGGCCGCCTTGCTGACGTTCGCGTTGAACGCACCGGCCAGGCCGCGATCGCCGGAGAGCACGAGGAGCAGAACGTTCTTCTCGGCGCGACGCTCGAGGAGCGGGTGGAGCCCGTCGCCGGTGCCGTTGCCGCTGTACTCGAGGTCGGTCTGCTTCGCGATCATCGCCGAGGCGACGCCGGAGAGGATCTCGTGCGTCTTCAGCGCGTAGGGCCGAAGGGCGGTGATCCGCTGCTGCGCGCGGTTGAGGCGCGCACCAGCGACCATCTTCATCGCGCGCGTGATCTTCTGCGTCGCCTTGACGCTCGTGATCCGCTTACGAATGGTCTTGAGATTCGCCATCGCAGTGACCCGTCAGTCCTTCTTCTTCGACTTGCCGAACGCCGTGCCGAAGTCCTTGAGGGCGGTCTTCAGCGACTCCTCGGTGTCCTTGTCGAGGGCCTTCTTGGTGCGGATGGTCTCGTAGATGGCGGGGTGCTTCGACTCGATGAACGAGCCGAGCTGCTTCTCGTACTCGGCGAGCTTCGAGACCTCGATGCCGTCGAGGTAGCCCTTGGTGCCGGCGTAGATGATGACGACCTGCTTCTCGACGGCCTGCGGCACGTACTGACCCTGCTTGAGGATCTCGACGAGACGCGCGCCGCGCTCGAGCATGTTGCGCGTGACCTGGTCGAGGTCGGAGGCGAACTGGCTGAACGCCGCCTTCTCGCGGTACTGCGCGAGATCGAGCTTGATGGAACCGGCGACGCCCTTCATCGCCTTGATCTGCGCGCTGCCGCCGACGCGGCTCACGGAGATACCGACGTTGATCGCGGGACGAACGCCCGAATAGAAGAGGTCGGCCTCGAGGAAGATCTGCCCGTCGGTGATCGAGATGACGTTGGTCGGGATGTACGCCGAGACGTCGCCGGCCTGCGTCTCGATGATCGGCAGCGCGGTGAGTGAGCCGCCCGAGAGCGGGTCCTTCACGATCTCGTACGTGTCGCCCTTCTCCTTCAGCTCGGTGGCCGCGCTGTCGTGACCCTGCTCGCCGACGTGGATCTTCGCGTCGCCGTGCTTCTCCCAGGCCGTGCCCTTCGGGAGGACCGCGAGACGGTCGGCCATCTTGGCGGCGCGCTCGAGGAGGCGCGAGTGGATGTAGAAGACGTCGCCCGGGTACGCCTCGCGGCCGGGCGGGCGGCGGAGGAGCAGCGAGAGCTGGCGGTACGCGACGGCCTGCTTAGAAAGGTCGTCGTACACGCAGAGCGCGTGGCGACCGGTGTCGCGGAAGTACTCGGCCATCGTGACGCCGGTGTACGGCGCGATGAACTGGAGCGGCGCAGACTCGCTCGCGCCGGAGACGACGACCGTCGTGTACTCCATGGCGCCGTGCTGCGTGAGCTTGTCGACGACGGCGGCGACCGTGGACTGCTTCTGCCCGATGGCGACGTAGAAGCAGTAAACGCCGAGGCCCTTCTGGTTGATGATGGTGTCGATCGCTACCGCGGTCTTGCCGGTCTGGCGGTCGCCGATGATGAGCTCGCGCTGACCGCGACCGATCGGGACCATGGCGTCGATGGCCTTGATGCCGGTCTGGAGGGGCTCCTTGACGGGCTGGCGGGCGAGGATGCCGGGCGCCTTGATCTCGACACGGCGCTTGTGCGGCGTCTCGATCGGGCCCTTGCCGTCGACCGGGATGCCGAGCGCGTTGACGACGCGACCGATGGCGGCCTCGCCGACGGGGACCTCCATGATGCGGTTCGTGCGCTTGACGGT
>JAYTZB010001615.1:0-3800 GCA_043742085.1 Polyangiaceae bacterium | reverse complement strand
CAGCAGCAGCAGCAGCAAGGCCCGCACGGCTACGGCGCGCAAGGCGGCATGATGCAAGGCGGCATGGGCCCGGGCGGTTACGGCTCGAACCCGAACATGCCGATCGCGCAGCAGCCCTACCCCATGGGCAACATGCAGGGCGGCGGACAGCTCGCGCCCATGCCGGGTCAGCCGCCACAGTGGATGCAGCAGCAGCAGCAGCAGCAGCAGCCGTCGCGGCCGTTCGGCGGGCTCTCGCGTTCCAAGTTCACGCCGCAGTTGATCCTGCTCGTGGCGGTGGGCGCGGTCTGCCTCGCGATCTTCATCATCGGGATCGTCCTCTTCGTCACGACCAAGTTCTGAGAGGTTCCTTCGACTGTGAGAAGTGAGACGCTGGAAGGTCGCCGCTGGATCGGTCGCGTCCTTCGCGATCGCTGGCGCATCGACGCGCGCATCTCACGCGGCGGCGTCGGCACCGTCTACGCCGCGACGCACAAGAACAACGGCAGCCGCGCCGCGATCAAGGTTTTGCACCCCGAGTTCTCGCGCGACGTCGACACGCGCAGCCGCTTTCTCCAGGAGGGGTACGCGGCGAACCAGGTCAACCATCCCGGCGTCGTTCGCATCCTCGATGACGACACGAGCGAGGACGGTCACGCCTATCTCGTGATGGAGCTGCTCGAAGGCGAGCTCCTCGAGACACGCCGCGTGCGCAAGGGCGGACGGCTTCCGCTGGCGGACGTCTACGAGGTAGGCGACCAGCTCCTCGACGTGCTCGCCGCCGCGCACGAGAAGGGCATCGTCCATCGCGACATCAAGCCGGACAACCTGTTCGTCACGCAGGAAGGCCGCCTCAAGGTCCTCGACTTCGGCTTCGCGCAGATGAAGTCGAGCTTCCGGAGCGAGGTCACCGCGACCGGCTTCTTGCTCGGCACCCCCGGCTTCATGTCGCCCGAACAGGCCGTGGGAAATCGCCCGCAGATCGACGCGCAGACCGATATCTGGGCGGTGGGCGCGACGCTCTTCCAGCTCATCTCCGGCGAGGCGGTGCACGCCGGCGAGAGCGCTGCCGAGATGCTCGTCGCCGCCGCCAACTTCCCGCCGCGCTCGCTCGCGACGGTGACGACCGGCGTCAATCCGCGGCTCGTCCAGCTCGTCGATCGCGCGGTCGCGTTCGAGAAGAAGAACCGCTGGCCCAACGCACGCGCCATGCAGTTCGCGTTGCGTGAGATCTCCGGCAAGCAGAGCGCGGGACAGGTCTCGCGTCGCAGCATCCCCGCCGAGGGCACGGGGTCGTTCGACGACGAGGCCACCGACATCGAAGAGCTCGAGAGCATCGACCTCGTCGCGGAGGACGCGAAGGGCTCATGGGGCTCCAACGCCGGGGAGCGAACCGTCGTCGCGCAGGCGCACCATCTTCCTGCGGAGGCGATCCCGAGCGCCATCACGCGTCCCGTTCCCGCGCCGGCGCCGCGCGCGCATCCTGCCGACGAGGACGGCCCGACGCTCGCCGTGCCCTCGAGCACCACCGACCCCAGCGAGCTCGCGCCGTCGCGCGCGTCGGAGGCGCCCACGGATCCGCGCAGGAATGTCTATCCGAGCACCGATGTCTCGCCGCGGTCGGGTCGGCCTGGGTCGGGCATGATGGATGCGCAGAGTGACGGCGGCACCCTCATCATGGAGAGCCCGGCCGCAGCGCACGAGCCGGGCGGCGCCGGTACGTACCCGCCGATCAGCAGTGCGCCGCACACCGCGCCGAAGCCGTTCGGTCAGACCCATCCTTTCCCGCAGCACCACGACGCGCAGCAGCAGCACCACCAGCAGCACCACCAGCAGCAGCAGCAGCAGCAGCAGCTCGGGCACCAGCTCCAGAGCACCGACGCCGATCTCCGACACGCCGCGGCTCAGACGGGGCGCCGTCCGGCGATCCAGACGTCGGGCTCGAACCGCGTGCTCGTCTTCCTCGGCGTGGTGGTGGTCACGATGATCGTCGTCATTGCGGCCGGCCTCGTCATCCTCGGCATGTCGGACTGAGCGCGCGCGTGCGCGCGCGTGCGCGTGCGCGCGCACTGGAGCGGTGCCGCGTAGATCGTTTCGGCGCGTCGAACGTAGCGCACGGGCGATGACGATCATGTGTAGGCTTCGGCCGATTGGCTCGTTGATCGATCCGGAGACGTCCGCATGAAGCGAAGTGCGTTGAATCCTCTCGTTCTGTGCGCGTTGCTCGCGCTCCTCGCAACGGCGTGCCCGGGCCAGAAGCCCGCGGAGGCGCCGGCGAAGAGCGTCGAGGTCACGCCGAAGGGACCGCTCGTCTGGAAGCTCTCGAAGTCGGGCCTCGGCTTCCGGCTGAGCAACGCCGACGAGGACAGCGAGCACAAGGACTCGGAGCACAAGGTCGCCCCGTCGACGCCGCTGTCCGGCGATGACGCGCGAAAGATCGCGCAGCGCCTGCCCGCGCTGAAGGCCGAGCCGGACGACGCGAAGGACTTCGCGATGCGCGACAAGTCGCTCCCCGCGCCGCGCCCCGGCAAGACCGTGAACGAGGCATTTCCGCCGCCGAGCGCGAATGGCCCGCCGCCCGCGGTGGTCGCCAGCGGTCCGCTCACCGTCGAGCGTCATGCGCCCGAAGGCCCGGTCGAGATCGCGCCGCACCTCACGATGTCGTTCTCGCAGCCGATGGTGCCGATCACCACCGTCGACGATCTCGCGAAGGAGAAGGAGCGCCTGCCCGTGAGCCTCGTTCCGCAGCCCGCCGGCAAGTGGCGATGGCTCGGCACGAAGACGCTCATGTTCGCTCCCGAGAAGCGCTTCCCGATGGCCACGGAATACGCCGTCGAGATCCCGGTGAGCACGAAGGCGATGAACGGGGCCGCGCTCGCGAAGCCCGTGCAGTGGACGTTCACCACGCCGCCCGTCACGATGAAGCGCTCCTTTCCGGGGTCGAGCTCGGAGCCGCTCGATCCCGTTCTCTTCGCCGAGCTCGATCAGGCGATCGAGCCAAAGGACCTGATCGGCAGCGTCGAGCTCTCGAGCAACAAGGGCATCGTTCCCATCCGCCTCGCCGAGTCCGACGAGATCGAGTCGAGCGACAGCGTGCGCCGCCTCTCGCAGGCCGCGGAAAAAGGCCGATGGATCGCGTTTCGGCCCACCGCGAAGCTCTCGGCCGCGACGCCGTTCACGGTCCGCATCAAGGCCGGCGCGCCGAGCGCGGAGGGCCCGCGTCGTACGACGAAGGACCAGTCGTTCTCCTTCGCGACGTTCGGACCGCTACGCGTCGATCGCTCCACGTGCGCGTACAGCGATCACTGCGGGCCGCTCCAGCCCTTCTACGTGACGTTCTCGAACCCCATCGACCTCAAGACCTTCGAGAAGAAGCTCGTCACCGCCGTGCCGGAGATCCCCGGCATGAAGGTGGAGGTGCACGGTCAATCGATGACCATCAGCGGGCGCACCAAGGGCCGCACCAAGTATGCAGTGAACGTGAACGGCGCCATCGGCGACGTCCATGGTCAGACCATGGGCACCGACGCGCATCTCACGTTCGACGTCGGGAGCGCCGAGCCCACCATGTTCGGCGCCGAGAGTGACATGGTGGTCCTCGACCCAGCGTCGCCAAAGTCGTATCCCGTCTACACCATCAACGAGCCCGGTCTGCACGCCCGCGTCTTCGCGGTCGGGCCCGAGGACTGGCAGAAGTATGTAGAATACACTCAGGAGTGGGAGCGGCCGCGGAAGCTGCATCCGCCCGGCCGCCTCGTCTCCGACAAGGTGCTGACGCCGAAGAAGGCCCCTGACGAGCTGGTCTCGACCAACGTCGAGCT
>JAYTZB010001614.1:0-2265 GCA_043742085.1 Polyangiaceae bacterium | reverse complement strand
GACTTGTCGACCACCTGGCGAACCGCGCCCGGAAAGTCGAGACCGGCGCCCATCGCGAGGGCCATGAGGTCGATGACATACGGGAGGCCGCGGCTGATGTTCTTGATGCGCTCCTGCGCCTCGCCGCTCACGACCATGTACGGGGCGACGGTGCCGACCGCGAGGCCGACGAGCGTGAGCAGCGTGACCATGTCGAGGAAGTAGCCGGCGCCCGCGCCGATCGCCGCGCCACCCGCGCCGCTCACCAGGTAGAGCGCGAGGTACTCCTCGGCGGTGAGGCCGAGGAAGTCACCCGCGAGCGAGATCTGGCGATCGAGCGAGATGCGCTGCTCTTCGGTGGGGATGCCGCTGACGCGGACGCCGACCCAGCGGACGAGCGGCTCGACCGCCGCCCAGAGCTCGTTCGTCTGGAGCGCGCGCTGGCGCTTGAGGCCGCGGAGACCGAGTCGGCTCGCGACGCGCGAGGGCGCGCTACCGACGGAGTACGACGCGATGGCCAGCGACAGGAAGACCATCCCTGCAGCGCCGAAGCGGTACAGGAGGACGGTGAGGCTTACGCCGGTGAGCTTGAGGTCCATGCTTTTCGCTCGTAGCCTCTCAGAAGTCCACCGCGAGGACCTTGCGCGCCAGGATCAGCGCCGAGACCCACGCCGCGATGACGAACGCGATGATCATGTAGCCGTTGAAGCTCTTCGTCAGCGGGTCGAAGTAGCCGGGCCACATGACGCCGAAGCCGACGATGAAGACGAGCGGCATCGCGCCGATGACCCACAGCTGCATGCGGCCGTCGGCGGTCTTCGTGCGGATGACGCCTTCGAGGCGCTTCATCTCGCGCAGCGTGGTCGCCGTGGTCTCGAGGACCTTCGGGAGATTTCCACCGACCTGTCGGCCGATGAGGATCGACGAGAGCGCCGAGTCGAGCTGGCGGCTGCCGACGCGCGCCGCCATGTGCAGGAGCGCCTGATCGAGCGTGGAGCCGACCTTCATCTCCTTGAGCGCGAGATCGACCTCGGACTTGATCGGGTCGTCGATGACGGTGACCACCGAGTTGAAGGCGGCGCCGATGCTGGGCGTCGCCTTCAGCGCGTTGGCGAGCGCGAGCATGAAGTTGTCGAGCTGGTCCTCGATCTTGATGACGCGCTTGCGACGCTCGGACTCGAGGTAGAGGGTCGGCCCGATCATGATGACGAAGACGCCGGCCCACCAGAACGGGAGGTCGAGCGTGAGCTGCGCCGCGACCACCATGAAGATGGCGGCGAGCTGGCCGAGCGCGACGAGCCGGCCCGGCGTGAAGTTGAACATCGAGCGCATCTTCCGCTCGAGCGACGCGCAGTAGCGCGCCCAGTAGCGGTGAGGAAGCCCGGTCTCGTCGGCCGCCATCTGCCACGTGCCGATGAACAGCGCGAAGCTGATGACGGCGAGGCTGCCCCAGCGGAGCGCGTCGACGGTGTGGAGGCCGTACTGAGCAAGATTCTTCATCGGGCGCCCCTCATGCCTTCCTCACAGATACGGCTCGCCGCGATTGACGAGGCCCATGACGATGAACGTCGGCAGGAACGACGGGAGGTATCCGGTGGCGCGGAACTCGCCCTCGACCTTGCCCTTCGCGCCGGTGCCGGTGCGGATGAACTCGAAGATCGGTCGCATCTCGATCTCGTTCGACTCGCGGTCGATGCCGACGATCTCGCTGATGGCGGTGACCTTGCGCGTTCCGTCGGAGAGGCGGCTCTGCTGGACGATGAGATGGACGCTGGACGCGATCTGCTCGCGGATGGCGCGCATCGGGAGCTCGAGACCGGCCATGAGGACGAGCGTCTCGAGGCGACTCACGGCCTCCATCGGAGAGTTCGCGTGGGTCGTGGTGAGCGACCCGTCGTGGCCGGTGTTCATGGCCTGGAGCATGTCGAGCGCTTCGCCGCCGCGGCACTCGCCGACCACGATGCGGTCGGGGCGCATACGCAGCGCGTTCTTCACGAGGTCGCGGATGGTGTACTCGCCACGGCCCTCGAGGTTGGGCGGTCGGGTTTCCATCGAGACGACGTGCGGCTGCTTGAGCTGGAGCTCGGCCGCGTCCTCGATGGTGACGATGCGCTCTTCCGGGGGGATGGCGCCCGAGAGCACGTTGAGGAGCGTGGTCTTTCCGGAGCCAGTGCCGCCGGAGATGACGATGTTCTTCTTCGCGTGCACGCAGCGCGTGAGAAAGAGCCCCATGCGCTCGGTCATCGTCCCGAAGGAGACGATCTTCTCGAGCGTGAGCGGGATCTT
>JAYTZB010001613.1:0-4808 GCA_043742085.1 Polyangiaceae bacterium | reverse complement strand
CTTCTTTCGCCACGCCACCATCTCGGCCGCGATCGACACCGCGATCTCGTCGGGCAGGCGCGCGCCGATGTCGACGCCGAGCGGCATGCGGACGCGTGCGCGGTCGCTCTCCGGGAAGCCCTTCGCCTCGAGGCGCTGGCGGGTGCGCTCCGCCTTCGCGCGGCTGCCCACGCCGCCGACGAAGGCGAAGCCCCGCTTCAGCGCCCATTCGATGGCGTCTTGATCGAGGGAATGGTCGTGGGTCATCACGAGGCACACGCCCCGCGGGTCGATCTCGGCGCCAGCGTCGTCGACCTCGCCCTGCACGCAGCGCACGCCCGGGATGCGGTCCTCGTCGCCCCACCCTTCCCTCGCGTCCACCACCGTCACGGCGAATCCCACGCGCACGAGCAACGGAGCGACCGCGCTCGCGACGTGACCGCCGCCCACCAACAGACACGGAACGACGCCATCGATGGGTTCGATCAGCATCTCGATCTGCCCTCCGCAGCACATGCCGAGCTCGGCGCCGAGCTTGAACGTGCGCACTGCATGCTTCGCCAGCGGATCCGCCACCACCGAGCGCAGCGTCTCCAGCGTCTCGCGCTCGATGGCGCCGCCGCCGACCGTGCCGACGCACGTTCCATCCTCGCCGAGATAGAGCTTCTGCCCGGCCGTGCCCGGCGCGGACCCATGCCGCTCGAGCACCGTGGCCATGGCGCCGCGGACTCCGGACGACGCGCGCGACGCAGCGGTCTGGAGCACCTGTGCCGCAGTCGCGGTCGTAGGCCGCGCCGAAGCGATGCTCGAGGCGGCAGCCTCGCCGGAATCGGACGGATCGCGCGGCATGAAGAAGAGATTCTACATGCGATGACCGCGCGTTGGCCTATCCTAGCGGCCCCCGATGCCGACCCCAGGGCTCAGCTACGATCCCAGCCAGGTCCTCGTGATGATCCTCGCGGGTGGCGAGGGGAAACGCCTCTACCCGCTCACGCTCGACCGCGCGAAGCCCGCCGTTCCGTTCGCCGGGCGCTATCGCATCATCGATATCGTCCTCTCGAACTTCGTGAACTCGGGCCTGTCGCGGATCAAGATCCTCACGCAGTACAAGAGCGCGTCCCTCGAGGAGCACATCGCGCGCGTGTGGCGCCTCTCGCCCATCCTCGATCAGTTCATCGAGGCCATTCCCGCGCAGCAGCGCACCGGCCTCTCCTGGTTCAAGGGCTCGGCCGACGCCGTCTACCAGTGCCAGCACGTCATCACCGACGAGAAGCCGGAGATCGTCTGCATCTTCGGCGGTGACCACGTCTACAAGATGGACGTCCGGCAGATGATCCAGGCGCACTACCAGCGCGATGCCGCCGCGACGGTCGCCGCCATCCCGGTGCCCCGCAAGGAGGCGCGCGACTTCGGCGTCCTCGAGATCGACTCCGACGGACGCATCATCGCCTTCCACGAGAAGGTGCAGAACCCGCCGACCATGCCCGGCTCGGACGACATGTGCCTCGCGTCGATGGGCAACTACGTCTTCCGCACCGACGATCTCATGCGCGAGCTGCATCGCGACGCGAGCGTCGAGACCAGCAAGCACGACTTCGGACACGACATCCTCCCGCGCATGGTGGCGGACGGTCAGGACGTCTACGTCTACGACTTCAACAAGAACCTCGTCCCCGGTGAAGAGCCCCGCGCGCATGCCTACTGGCGCGACATCGGGACCATCGAAGCGTACTGGGACGCGCAGATGGACCTCATCTCCATCCATCCGCTGTTCAATCTCTACAACGAACGCTGGCCCATTCGCACCGGCGTGACCCACGATCCGCCGGCCAAGTTCGTCTTCCGCGACGAGGCCCATGCGCGCGTCGGTATCGCGACCGACTCGATGGTCAGCCACGGCTGCATCATCTCCGGAGGCCGCATCCATCGCAGCGTCCTCTCGGTCGGGTGCCGCATCAACTCCTTCAGCGAGGTCGAGGAGTCGGTCCTCTTCGAGCGCGTGCGCATCGGTCGCCACGCCAAGATCCGCCGCTGCATCATCGACAAGGACGTCGAGGTGCCCTCCGGCGTCGAGGTCGGCTTCAACCTCGAGGCCGACCGCAAGCGCTTCTTCGTCACCGAGAACGGCCTCGTGGTCATCCCGAAGCGCGCGAAGCTCGACGACGAGAAGATGTGGCGCATCTGAGCGTCACCTTCTGAGCGCCGCTACTGGAGCGGCGCGGGCAGAGGGAGCGCGCCCGAGCCGACGCGCGAGCCGTTGCCGTCGAACGTGGAGTCGGTCGAGACGTTGACCGTGCTCTCGGCAGGGTCGTCCGGGACCGCGGCCACTTCTTGCAGCGTCGAGCCGTCCTGCACGTGAATGCCCACGGCGTTTCCGCGAATGCGTGCATGGCTCACGTTTCCCCGTGACGACGCGAACACCAGCGCGGCTCCTGCGCTCTTCGTGACCGTCACGTCGTCGACTACCAGGAGCGCGTCGTCGAAGGCGAGGAGACCGTGACCGAACGTGCCGTCCGAGGCTGCCGTCGTGTCCTCGACGCGCGAGCCTCGCACCGTGAGCGACGCGCCGGCACCCACCACCATGGCGATCTGGGCGCTGCGCTGCACGACGATCCCGAGCAGTGTCATGGTCGCTCCCGACTGCGCGGTGACGGCACGGCCCGGTCCGCCAGGCGATGCATCGGCGGCGGTGTCGGCGATCCAGCAGTCGCGCACGTCGACGAAGCTCTTGCTCGCGCCGGCCAGCGCGACGCCGTGATTCTCGAGCAAGGAGCTCTGCGACAGCGTGATCTTCGCGCCGTCGTCGGCCTCTACGCCGCGGCCGTGCGTACCGTCGGAGTCTTGCGGGAGCGTGCCGCGGATGACCGTCTGATCGATGGTCAGCACCGAGCCGGCGTTGCGCACCGCGGCGGCGATGTCGCGATTGCCGACGAGCGCGGACTGCGAGACCGATGCTGCTGCGCCCGTCTGGACGACGAGGCCACGACCGTGGGTCTTGCCCTTGCCCGGCTTCGTCCCCGTGACGACCGAGCGCGTCATGGTCACCTTCGTCGACGCGTCGATGGCGAAGATGCCGCTCTCGGTGTTCGCGACGAGCGCCGACCCGGTGAGCGTCGCGACCGCGCCGAGCTCTAGCTCGACGCCGTAGCCGCGGCCACCGGCGCTGTCGGGCGCAGTTCCTGACACGAGCGTGCCGTCCAGCGACAGGCTCGCCTTCGGTCCGATGGCGCTCGTGCCGATCGTCTGGTTGTCGACGACCGCGCTCGCGGCGAGGGTCGCCACGCCGCCCGTGATGCACGCGACCCCGACGCCGTTGTCGCCGCTCGCGCCGGGCTTCGTGCCGCGCACCACGAGCGCGTGCGCGCTCAACGTGCCCCCGTGCTCGACATGGACGCCGACGTCGCTGCTGTTCGTCACCGTCACGCGCTCGACATCGAGCAGGCCGGTATCGACCGACAGGCCGGGACCGGTGCCGGCTCCCGCGCTCGGCAGCGTGCCTTCGACGACGACGTCGGTGACCACCGCGTGCGTGCCCTTTCCATAGGAAAACAGGCCGATTTCGTGATTGCGCACGAACGCGCTCGCCGTCGTCTCGCTGGTGGCGCCGTCGCGCGTCATCAGACCGAGCCCGAAGTCGCCGGACGCATTCGACTTCGTGGCGAGCACCACGCTGCGCTCGATCAACGCGTGCGACGAGGACGCCGCGACGAGGACGCCGGTGTCGACGTTGTCGACGACGGCGCAATCGCGAAGGGCGAGATCGGCGCCGCCGTTGGTGAGGATCCCGAGGCCGCGTCCGGGTGTCGCCGCGATGGTGCCGCGGATCACCGAGCGCTCGACGACGACATGGGTGGCCGCTCCGCTCGCGGTGACGCTGTCTCCGCGATTGGCGGCGACGACCGCGTCGCGCAGCGTGACCGTCGTGCCGCCCGTGGCGGTGAGCGCGCCGAGATGGCCGGAGAGGGTCATACCCTCGACGGTAACGGCGGTGCCCGCAGTGGCCGCAGCGATCCCCGCCACGTTGCTGCCGTCGCTCGCGAGCGTGACCTGCGCCGGGCAGCGACCGACGATGCGCACCGACTTGGTTGGGGCGATGCTCTCGGTGTACGTGCCGGCGTAGACGGCGATCACCGCGTTGGCGGCGGCCGCGGCGAGCGCGGCAGCGATGGTGCGGACGTGCGTGGCGTCGACCTGGCCGGCCGTGAAGGCCGCGTTCACGAAGAGCGTCGCGCCGGCGGGCGGGAATGCAGCGGCGCAATCACCGACGGGCGCGCAGGTCGCGCTGCCGAGCGTCTCCTTCGTCGCACCGGTGCAGGCTGCGGTGGGAAGGACCGCGCGGCAGCCCCAGCCGCTGGGATCCGTCTCGAATCCGGCGGCGCACGTCGACGGACCGACCGGCTGACACGCGCTCTGTCCGAGCACGGGCATGGTGCCCGGCGCGCAGGCGGCGGCGGGCAGCACATCGCGACAGCCGTTGCCCGACGGATCCGCGGTGAACCCGGCCGGGCACGTCTGCCATCCGAGGGACTTGCACGCGCCGGTGTCATCGACGCGTTGCAGGTCGGTGCACGCCGCGGCGACACATGCGCCCGTGGCATCGGCGACGGTTCCGGCCGCGCACGTCGTCGATGGCGGCGCCGGCGCGGAGCCACCGTCGCTCGAGCATGCGAAGAGCGGGAGCGCGAGCGAGAGCACGACCGACCGACGCAGCGATGAGGATAGGCTCACAAGGTCGAGCCTAGCGCGTCTCGCACTGCCGTCGCTCGATCGGCGATGACCTCCACTGCCTTTGCGACGGGCGCGCCGCCACGACGCCGGATTTCGAGGGC
>JAYTZB010001612.1:0-4955 GCA_043742085.1 Polyangiaceae bacterium | reverse complement strand
ACGCCGCCGGCCTTCTCGATGGCCTTCTTCGAGGCTGTGAAGCCCTGCGCCTGGCGCGTACAGCCCGGGGTGCTGTCCTTCGGATAGAAGTAGAGGACGAGCGTCTTTCCGGCACTGCCGAGCTCGGCGAGCGTCACCGGCTTCGCGGTATCGCTGCCGGCGAACGATGCGTCGAACGACGCACGGAGGAGCGCTGCGGGGACCTTGTCGCCTTCCTTGAGCACGGGCCCATGATACGCTTTCTTCACCAGTGCAGCTCAACTTCGCCGCCCGTGAAGTCGCGATCAAGCTCGTTTATTACGGGCCGGCGCTGAGCGGGAAGACCACCAATCTCAAGGCGCTCCACGAGCTGGTGCAGGAGAAGAGCCGTGGGCGCCTGATGACGCTCGAGACGAAGGACGATCGCACGCTCTTCTTCGACATGCTGCCGCTGGTCTTCAAGGCAGACAGCGAGAGCGGCAGCATGAGCCTCCGCGTGAAGGTCTTCACGGTGCCGGGCCAGGTGGTGCACGCGTCGACGCGTCGCCTCGTGCTCCAGGGCGCGGACGGCATCGCGTTCATCGCCGACTCGCAGGTCTCCGAGACCGAGAACAACGCCGCGTCGTTCCTCGACCTCCGCGCCAACCTGAAGGAGCTCGGGCGATCGCTCTCCCAGACACCGATGGTCATCCAGTTCAACAAGCGCGATCTCGCGAACGTCCGCAGCGATGCCGAGATCGACGACCTCGCACGACGCGGAAGGGAGCCGGTTTACAAGGCGTGCGCGATGAGCGGCCAGGGCGTGCTCGAGTCGTTCTTCGGTCTCCTCGACCGATCGTGGAAGAAGCTCGAGGCCGAGCACGACCTCAGCGAGAAGCTCGGGCTCGCGCCGGCCGCCTTCCTCGAGAAGGCCGCAGCGAGCCTGGGGCATGCCGGCCGGGCGCAGGCGCTCTCGGCGGCATGCGTCGGCGGCACGCCCATCGGGGGTGCGACGTGAACACCGACAAGACGCCGATGAGCGCGTTCGACGTCGTCGGTGACGTCGCGGTCCGCATCGAGGACGTCGTCGATCGCGACGCGCTCGCCGAGATGTGTCGCTCCATCCAGTCGCTCTTCGGCATCGGCGTGCGCGTCTACTCGTCGGAAGGCGCGCTGCTCACCAACGTCGCCAGCGAGCTCGACGTCTGCGGCCTCGTCAACGAGATCTCCCAGGGCCGCGCGGCGTGCGGCTCGACGGTGAGCGCCGCGAAGAGCGTCGACCCGGGCGACGAGGGCGACATCGTCCATCAGTGCTTCACGGGCCTCGCGTATCGCATCGTCTCGCTCGACTACGAGACCCATCGCGTGGGCCGCATCGTGCTCGGTCCCTACGCGCCCGCCGGCCTCCGCGAGCCGCCGCCGTCGCTCGTCGCCACGGTGCCGAAGCTCGACGTGCTCCAGGCGAACGCCCGTCTCGCCAACGTCGCGCGCGTGAAGCCCGAGGCGCTGGGCCGGATCGCGCGGCACCTGAAGACCACGCTGGAGCTCATCATCTTCAGCAGCCACAAGGCCTTCGTCACCAGCAAGCTCCATCTCTACAGCGTGCGCGAGGGCTATCGCGCGCTCGAGGAGAAGACGGTCCGCCTCGAGCAGGCGCTCACGCGCCTGAAGGAGCTCGATCGGCTGAAGACGAACTTCCTCGGCACCGTCAGCCACGAGCTCCGCACGCCGCTCACGTCGATCATCGGCTACAGCGAGATGCTCGCCGAGGGGATCGCCGGGCCGCTCTCCGAGGAGCAGTCCGAGTTCGTGCGGACCATCCACGGCAAGGGCGAGCAGCTCCTCGGCTTGATCATGGGGCTCCTCGATCTCTCGAAGCTCGACAGCGGGACCATGTCGCTCCGTCAGGGATCGATGCAGATCGGACCCACCCTCGTCGAGGCGGTGTCGACGGTCGCGCCGGCCGCGATCAAGAAGGGCGTCGAGCTCGTCCTCGAGAAGGACGACACGCCGTGCGATCTCGCCGGCGACGCCGAGCGGCTGCGCCAGGTCTTCGTGAACCTCGCCGACAACGCCGTGAAGTTCACGCCCAAGGGCGGCCGCGTCACGCTGCGCGCGAAGGTGACCGACGCCGCCTCGGGAGAGAGCGACGACGATGACGACGACGGCGGTGGCTCGGTGCTCCTCGCGCCGGTTCGTCGCGTGGTCGAGGTGACCGTGAGTGACACGGGCATCGGCATCCCCGCGGCCGAGCGCACACGCGTCTTCGATGCCTTTTATCAGGTCGATTCGGGATCGACGCGCGAGTACGGCGGAACGGGTCTCGGCCTGTCGATCGTGAAGCGCATCGTCGAAGCGCACGGCGGAACGGTGAAGGTCACCGCCAACGCGCCGACCGGCTCGGTATTCGTGGTCCGGCTACCGTCGGCGCAAGCGAGGAGGACGCTTCCTTCGCGCGTGCCGCCCGCGGATCGTCCGTGAGATCGCGGGAGCTCGCTCGCGTCGCCTCGCTGCGCGCGCGCTTCGCGCCGTCGAACGCCGCTGGCACCGAGCAGGGGATTCGCGTCGGCATCGGTGACGACGCCGCGGTGCTCGACGCGGGCGGTGCCGGCGCTCTCGTCTGGACGGTCGACGCGCAGGTCGACGGCACGCATTTTCGCACGAGCTGGGTCTCCTGGGAGGACATCGGCTGGCGTAGCTTCATGGCCGCGGCCAGCGATCTCGCGGCGATGAGCGCCGCGCCGGTGGCCGCGCTCTCCGCGCTCGTCCTCGCGGCCTCGGTCGACGACGAGGCGCTCGACGCGCTCGCGCGCGGGCAGGCGGCGGCGTCTCTCGCGGTCGGCGCGCCGGTGGTCGGCGGGAACCTGGCGCGCGGAACCGAGACGTCGATCACCACCACGCTCTTCGGCCGCGCCGCGAGCCCGGTGCTGCGATCGGGCGCACGCCCGGGCGACGGTCTGTGGCTCGCGGGGCCCGTCGGACTGGCCAACGTGGGGCTGTCGCTCCTCGAACGATCCGTGCAGAACGCACGCATCGTGGAGCATGCGGACGCGGCGGCGGGGCTCGAGGCGTGGCGCCGTCCGATCGCGCGTATCGCGCAGGGACGCGCGCTCGCCGGCGTCGCGCACGCCGCGATCGACGTGTCGGACGGCCTCGCCCACGACGCATGGCAGCTCGCCACGGCCAGCGGCGTGCGCGTCGTGCTCGACGTCGCGGCGGTTCTTGCCGCCGGCGGCGAAGCGCTCGCGGCCGGCGCGAAGCTGCTCGATGGGCTACCGATCGACTTCGCGCTCCACGGCGGCGAGGACTACGCGCTCCTCGCCGCGAGCGCCGTCGCGCTGCCGGGCTTCGTGCGCATCGGCAGCGTCGAGCCGTCGGACGACGGCGCGTACGGAGGCGCGCGCGTCGTCCTCAAGAGCACGTCAGGCGCGATCGAGCCGGTCGACCCGCGCGGCTTCGATCACTTCGCGTAGCGGGCGACGCCCGCGTCGAGGTCGACGCGCGGGCGGGCGCGGATCAGAAGCCGGCGCAGACCGGCGGCAGGTTGCGGCCGGCGAGAGCAGCCTTCAGCAGACCGAGCTCGGGCGCATTGCCGTTCGGGCCGGCCTGCGCGGCGATGGTGTCGCACTGCGCGGCCGCGCCCACGAGGAAGCCGGCCTCGGGAGACGCGCCCATCGCCTTCGCTTGCGTGCGGAGCTGACCGCAGCACTGCTTCAAGCGAACGACGTTCGTGGGTAGGCCGGGCTTCTTCGCCGCGTCGGCGGCGTCGGCCGCGTCGGCGGCGTCGGCCGCGTCCTCGGCGTCGGCCGCGGCGTCGTCGAGAAAGACCATCGCGTCGGCCGCCGTGGCGACGAGGCCGGCATCGACGACCGTGGGCTTCTTCTCGCAGGCGACGGCCAGCGGCAAGGCGCCGAAGACCGCGATCGCGAGCGCGATCTTGCGAAGGGAGCGGACGTTCGGCCTCATCGCGACGTCAGAATCCGGCGCAGACGGGGGGAATGTTGCGACCGGCAAGAGCGGCCTTGAGGATGCCGAGCTCGGGCGCGTTGGCACCGGGACCGGCCTGCGTCGCGAGCTGGTCGCACTGCGCCGCGCTCTGCGTCAGGAATCCGGCTTCGGGCGACGCGCCGAGCGCCTTCGCCTGGATACGGAGCTGCCCGCAGCACTGGCGGAGCCGGGCCACGTTGGTCGGGACGAAGGGCCCGGTGGCCTTTTTCCCGGCCTCGGCAGCGTCGGCATCGGCGCCGGCATCGTCTTCGAGCGTGGTGAGGACGAGCGGCGCGGCATCGACCTCCGGGGCCGGCGGCGGGGCGGCATCGGCCACGGGCACTTCCTTCTTCGGGCATGCGACGAGCAGCGGCATGGCGCTGAAGACGGCGAGCGCGAAGACGGTGCGGTGAGTGCGGGAAGACGAAACAGCCATCGGCGAATCTCCTTTTACGCGGGCTACCCTACAAGACCTGACCTCCACTGGGTAGGATGTAGGATGTAGAATCAACGTACGCCCCGATGCCGCTCGACGAGGCCACCCACCGCTTTGCCTTCTTGCTCCAGCGCGACCTGCGTCGGATCACGGATCGGCGCGAGCAACATGCGGCCCGCGGCGACGTCCTGAAGTTCGACTCCGTGACGCGCATCGCGGTGATGCAGTCGCGGGAGGGTGAGTCGGTGCACCGGCTCTTCGGCGAGATCCTCGCCACCTACGAGCCGCACGATCGGATCCTGCGCTGGGCCTGGGCAGGGCGCTCGTCGAGCGCACCGCCGACACACGGTGACGTGGTGTTTCGCGAAGGACAGTCCCGCGGCGTCCCGCAGCTCTCGATGAGCGTGATCGGCGATCTCGACTTCGACGATGCGAAGGCGCTCGTCGAGCTGGGCGCTCTCGTCGCGCGCGCGGAGGGCATTCACGAGCGCATCGTCAGCGGCAACACCGAGTTCATCGCGCTCTTCGACCGCCCGCGTCCGTCAGAGAGCGTCGAGCCGGCACGCGAGAGTCG
>JAYTZB010001611.1:0-4752 GCA_043742085.1 Polyangiaceae bacterium | reverse complement strand
AGGTCGCGCTGCTATGATCGCCTCAGTGAAGCGCGGACCAGGCCGACTGCGGCCGTTAGACATCGTCGAGGTGCCGGTAGCCCGGCCCGATCCGCGTTCGGCTGATCCGTACGCGACGCAGAAGATCTCGCGCGAGCAGCTCGAAGAGGCGCTGAAGCGCACGAAGAGCGGCACGCGGCGCGCGCTGCGCTCGGAGCCTTCGATCCCGCCCAACGAGAACGACCCGCGCCGCGAGAGAGACTCGCTCCCCGGTCCGCGCGAGGACGACGACAGTCCGCACGTCGGTCCGCAGGTCACCATCGTGCGCATCGACAGCGTCGAGATGGAGACCATCGATCCGCTCAGCTTGCCGCCGATCCGCACCACGCCGAGCCCGGCTGCGCGAGCGACGCCGACCCCGATGGGCTCGGTAATGAATGGCCTGAGCCCGATGGTGATCCAGACGCCGGGCCGCGCGGCGGCGCCGGCCGTCCAGGTCGATCGCAAGCGGCGCTACTGGGCGACGAATCGCCTGCACATCACGCCGCGCATCGCCTTCATCGCCGGCCTCGCGGTCGCGCTGTTGGCGCTGCTCGCGGCGGCGGTCGGGTTCTTCGCGGGTCGGATCTCTCCCGGCTCGAGGTAGCGAGCTCTGGACCGGGACAGGCTCGTGCATCCGCCCGGCTTTCGCCGGCGACGCGGACAGAACTGGGCCTTCCTCGGGCTGCTCTACACCTCGTTCTACATGTGCAGGTACAACCTGCCGCTCGCCAACGAGGCGATGAGCAAGGAGTTCGGCTTCAGCAAGGGGGACATGGGCGCGATCATCACGACCGCGCTCCTCGCCTACGCGTGCGGCCAGATCATCAACGGCCTCCTCGCCGATCGCCTCGGCGGCAAGCGCGCGATGTTGATCGGCGCGGCCGGCACCGTGGTGATGAACCTCGCGTTCGGCGCCGCCTCGTTCGCGGGGCTGCTCGGCCTGTTCATCGCCATCCGCGGCGTCGACGGTTACCTCCAGGCCTTCGGCGGACCGGGCATGGTGAAGGTCAACGCCGCGTGGTTCTACGCGAAGGAGCGCGGGCGCTTCGCCGGCATCTTCGGCTTCATGATCAACGCCGGGCGCTTCGGGATCTTCTCGCTGGGTCCGGCCCTCCTCGCGGGCTTCACGTTCCTCGGGATCATGCGCATCCCGCCGCTGCACTGGCGCTGGCTCTTCTGGACGCCCTCGATCATCGCCGCGGCGTTCGCGATCGGGGTGCTCCTCTTCACGAAGGACACGCCGGCCGCAGCCGGCTTTCCCGAGGTGGAGACCGACGACGCTCGCCGCGCAGAGCTCGTCGAGGATCGCGCCGCAGGCCGCGCCGATCGCGAGGACGTGCGCGCTCCGCTGCGCGAGGTGCTGCGGACGGTGCTGAGCAACCACGCGATCTGGCTCGTGGCGTGCGCGTATGCGTGCACGGGCGCGGTGCGCCAGGGCATCGATCAGTGGTTCCCGCGCTTCATGCAGGACGTTCATCACGCGGACCTCCACTCCACGCAGCTGCAGTTCCTCGGGTTCTTGATCCCGTTCGTGGCGTCCGCGGGCTCGCTCGTGTCGGGCTACGTCTCCGACATGGCCTTCGGCGGCAAGCGCGCGCCGGTGGCGGCGGGGCTCTACTTCCTCGAGACGGCGATCATCCTGCTCGCCGCGCAGTTCCATGGCGCGACGGCGGCGGTGGTGTTCCTCGTCTTGATCTCGTTCACCGCGAACGCCACGCACTCTCTCCTCGGCACGGCGGCAGCGATGGACATCGGCGGCCGTCGCACGACCGGCTTCGCGTTCGGCATCATCGACGCGTTCCAGTACTTCGGCGGAAGCCTGGCGGGCTACTTGCTCGGACGGCTCCTCGATCGGAGCTGGGACTACTATTTCTACTTCATGGCGCCGTTCGGGATCATCGGCGGGACGCTGATGATCGTGTGGCTGCGGCGCCATCCATCGTCGGTACCGGAGCCCGCGACCGCCCCCTCGAAGACCTGACGCCTCCAGCCATCAGCTGCGGGATAGGACCTGATCCACCCGACCGAGGCGTGTCGACTGCCGTCCACGCCGTCGACTCGAGTCCACACCATCTCCTGAACGCGTCGAGCGCCTCCGTCGACGCGAGTCCACACGCGGTCCGATGGTGCGACGAACGCGCCGATCGGCATGCAGCGTGCCTGCGTGGCGCACGAATGATCTCCTTCGATGAATCGGTCCGCGCGACGTTGAGCGCGCTCGTGCTCGGCGCCATCTCGACGGTCGCGGTCGCGTGCGGAAGCAGCGGCGACGCCGGCACCAGCACCGACAGCGCCCGGACCTGCTCCGCCGACGTGACGCCCGCGTCGGACCTGGCGAGCCCGGTCGTCACGTTCGAGACCGATGTCGCGCCCATCTTCGCCACGGCCTGCGCGTTCAGCTCATGCCACGGATCGCATAGCGCCACGGGGAACCACGGGGTCTTCCTCGGTGCGACGGGCGCCGACGGCATGACCGCCGTGAAGACCTCGCTGCAGGGCGCATCGAAGGCCCTCCCCGCGATGAAGTACGTCGCGGCGGGCGATGTCGCAAACAGCTTCGTGCTGCACAAGCTCGACGGAAGCCTCTGCGGTCTCGACGCGCAATGCGTGGGCGGCTCCTGCGGCAAATCGATGCCCGAGGGGAACGACCTCCTCCCGCAAGCCTCGCGCGACACCGTTCGCCGGTGGATCGCCCAGGGCGCGAAGTGAGCGCCAAGGCGAGCCCCACATTCATGCATTCTGCATTCAATCACGGACCGGAGAACGACCGATCATGACGACTCGTACGCGCAGCAAGAGCGGCTTCGCCATCGCGGCCGGCTTCCTCGCCTGCCTCGCCTGCAGCAGCACCAAGAGCGACGGCGGCGCAGGCACGGCTCCCGGCGTGACGGCCCCCACCACGGACCCGAATGCCTTCGCGTTCGAGACCGGCAAGTTCACCATCCAGCCCGGCGACAACTTCGAGTGCTTCTACACGAGCACCATCACCGATCGCGTGATCAACGTGCAGAACGCGACGGCGACGCAGGGCGCCGGCGGCCATCACGTCACGGTCTACTACACGGACCAGAAGGTGCCCGTCGGTCACCATCCGTGCTCGGACGTCGAGATGATCGGCCTCCACCAGATCGCCGCTGCCGCGAACGGAAGCGAGGGCATCGTCGAGCTCCCCGCGGGCTACGCCACCAAGGTGCCCGCCGGCAAGCAGATGGTGGTCCAGGCGCACTACGTCAGCACCGCGAGCGGCCCGACCGAGGTGAACGACAGCGTCGCGCTCAAGACGCTCGACGACAAGGACGTGGTCGCGTTCGCGAACAGCTTCGTGCTCGTCGACGGCAACTTCAAGGTGCCGGCGCGCGCCGCCGCGTCGAGCGCGACGGAGTGCACGACGCCGAAGGACCTCGACATCCTCATCTTGCTCGGTCACGAGCACGAGTGGGGCTCGCACTACAAGCTGGAGCGGATGGACGCGAGCGGCAAGTCGCTCGAGACGCTCTACGAGACCGACTGGGAGCCGCTCTTCATGGCGCATCCGCCGGTGAAGAACTTCGCGCCCGCGACGCCGCTGCACCTGCCGAAGGGGACCATCCTCCGCCAGACGTGCTCGTGGAAGAACACCGAGGATCAGGAGAAGGCGTTCCCGCGCGAGATGTGCGTGATGTTCTCGTACTACGTGCCCGATGACGGCTTCATCCAGTGTGAAACGAAGGCGGTGACCCCGTGAAGAATCTGACCATCGTGATGTCCATGCTCGCGACGTCGGCGGCGCTCGCCGTCGGAACCGGCGCATGCAGCGGCTCGAGCTCGACGGAGGTGCCGAAGGGCGACACGTCTCCGACGACGCCCGCGGGCGGCAGCACGTCGGGCGCGCCTTCGACCTCCGGGTCCACCGCCATGAGCGGCGGCACCAGCGGCACCGGCGGCACCGGCGGCACCGGCGGCACCAGCAGCGGCAGCACGGCCGACGCGGCCGCCGATGCGCCGGCCGGCAACTGCGTGCCGCCCGGCTTTGCGGGCAACGACAAGAAGATCGGCGCCTATTGTGACAAGGACGTGAGCTGCCCCTTCCAGGTCGATCCGTTCCTGGTCTGCACGTACGGCCACGATCCGACGAACACGCACCTGTTCTGCACCTCGCCGTGCTCGAAGGACGCGGAATGCGGGACCGGCGCCTACTGCATGCACGACTCCGCCGGCTCGGGCTGCGTCCCGACGCAGTGCGGCGGAATGCCAGGAATGTGACCGAGCGAGGGCAGATCACCTCAACTCCGACCGATCGGCCTGAAATAAGGCCGATCGCTGCTTGTCGTCATCTCCGCATTTGGTAAAGACCACGCGATGAACGCGCGTGGTCCGGACGGCAAGAGCCCCGCGTTGCGCGCATTCGCCGCATTCGCGGGGTCGTCCGAGCAGCGCTACGAGATCGTTCGCAAGATCGCGTCCGGCGGCATGGCGACCGTGTACCTCGGGCGAGGCGTCTCTGCGCTCGGCTTCGAGCGGCCTGTCGCCATCAAGGCGTGTCATCCGCATCTCCTCGAAGCGGGCGACCGGACGCAGGTGGTGCTCGAGGAAGCGCGCATCGCTGCGCTGATCCGTCATCCCAATGTGGTCGCGACGCTCGACGTCACGCTCTGCGACGGCTCGGTGATGATCGTCATGGAGTACGTCGAGGGCCTGACGGTCGCCGGGCTCGTGAAGGCGGCGGCGCGTGCCGACCGTCCGGTGCCCGTC
>JAYTZB010001610.1:0-5051 GCA_043742085.1 Polyangiaceae bacterium | reverse complement strand
GTTGCCGTTGTAGACGTGCACGGTCTTCGCGGCGCCGTCCGCCTCGAGGCCGAACTCCGACTCGTCGATGCCGACCTTGGGCAGCATGCAACCGAGGTGATCGCAGCCGCCCGTGGTGAGCGCGATGCGCGGCATGTCGCCTTCGGACTGGTTCTTGGGCAGCCGCGTGAGCTGCGGATCGGTGAGCGCGGTCTCCACGCACTGCTTCACCTCCGGCACCACCACTTGCCGCCGCCACTTTCCGATCTGGATGACGAGCGGGATGTCCTTGCCGACCGGCACGTTCTTCAGCGTGAACTTGCCGGACGAGTCGGTGAGCGTGGTCACGACCGGGGATCCGGTGACGGCGCCGCAGTGATCGCACGAGGCGCCCTTGGTCAGCGCGTCGGGGACCGCGTTCGGCACGTAGACGATGGCGTTGTAGAGAGGCAGCGTGCCGTTGGGCGCGAAGACGGTTCCGGTGACGGTGGTGTCTCCGCCGCCCGAGCAGATCTTCTGCTGGCACTCGAGGCCCGTGCAGCCCTTGCCGGCGTCGCCGGCCTTGCCGAATCCCGGCCCGGTCTCGCCGCCCAGATCGCCGCCGTCGGTGGCGGTGTCGTCGAACGTTCGTGGGGTCGCCGACGATCCGCAGCCCGCGCCGGCGCCACCGATGATCGAGCCCATGCCGGCAAGCAACGCGACGGCGTGTGAGGTCCTCATGGAAGAGAAATAGCACGAGGTGCGCCCAGCATCGCCTGCGGTCGGGAGCTCGAGCGGGCGATTACGTACGCTACCGACCTGCCCATGAACCTTCGCGCCGGTCTTGCGTGCGTCGCATTCGCCCTCCTGGCGAGCTGCCCGAGCTGCGCTCATGCGCCGTCGCCGTCGCCGTCGACAGCCGCTCCGCGATCGAGCTGACGGTCAGGACCTTGACGATCAAGCGCATCGGCGCGCGCCGCTTCGAGACCGCCGAGGGCCAGAAGCCCCCGATGACGCTCTCCCTCGACGCGCACGGCTGGCCGCTCCGAACGCCTGGATCGCTAACCGCTATGACATTGTTTGTCAGTGTACCGATCTAAACGTGCGAACACAGTTCCATTATGGAAAGCCGCAAAAGAAAACTCGATTAGCGCGTGACTGCGGTCTTTTGTCCGGAATACAGTCGTTCGCGTAAGACCCTTGCCGGCGATCTCCATCGGGCTCCGATGTGATTCTCCAGGCTGTCACGACGGTCTCGAGTCCCCGGAAACGGGCGGACCGAGAAGGAAAGGTGGAGAGCTGTAGGACGCCGGTCCCGACAGCCAACCGCCAGGACAGGCGTGTGCGCTCTGCACGCGCCGTCGCATGCAGTCGTCGCTCGCAGCTCGGGGGAGAGAACACGATGGACCTGAAGGAAGCAATGGTTGGGGATCGGATGGACGGGACGTCGCTATCGGTGGAAGAGCCGACATCGAGTAGCGCGAGCACCATCGCGAGCACCGCGATCGAGCCGGGCGTGACGCGCGAGCAGCGTCGCTCGCGTCGCAAGCGCGACGTGCGCGCCCGGACCATCAGCGTGAAGCGCATGACGAAGCGCGAGCTGGAGCTCGGTCGCATGCTCTACCCGGACGTCGCGGACGTGGTGCGGCCGACGACCCGCGAGGACTGCGCGCAGGGCCAGCGCCCGTGCCCGTTCGTCTCGTGCAAGCAGCACCTCTACCTCGATGCGTCGGCGCGTACCGGTGCGATCAAGCTGAATTTCCCCGACCTCGAGGTGTGGGAGATGACCGAGAGCTGCGCGCTCGACGTCGCCGATCGCGCGGGCACGACCCTCGAAGAGGTCGGCACGATCATGAACCTGACGCGCGAGCGCGTACGCCAGGTCGAGGTGCAAGGCCTCGCGAAGCTCGAGGCGCTCCAGGACATGTTCGCGCTCCGCGAGTTCATCGACGAGGGACCGGTCGGCAAGCGCCGCCTGCCCGTGCTCGCGAACGCGGTCGCCAAGGCGAAGGAAGAGGAGGCGGACGAGGAAGACGAGGACGAGAACGGCGCCGGCACCGACCCCGACTTCGACGCCGTCGAGTTCGCCTCGGTGGCGCTGGACGCGGAGTAGTAGTCTCGGCAAGAGATGATCGAGCCGTTCTTCGTGGTCGCGCTCATCGGGAGCGGCGCCGCGGTGCTGAAGATGCTGCTCTCGTCGTCGAGCAGCCGCGAGCAGGACGAGGTCTGGAAGCTCGCCGCGCGCCGCGTGCAGGGCGAGCTCGAACTGGCGCCCGGAACGTGGCTGAAGCCGGCGAAGCGAATGATCAGCCTCGACGCGCGTGGGGTGGCGCTCGTCCTGGACACCCACGAGGAGCGTTCGGGCAACACACGTGTAGAATACACTCGTGTGTCGTCGGGCGTGCTCCCCGGGGGCGGCGGGATCAGGCTCGTGGTGTCGCCGCGCGGTCTCCTCCGCAAGCTGACGAAGGGCCTCGGCATCGGGGAGAGCGCCACGGGCGACGCGGATTTCGACGCCGCATTCCACGTGTCCGCCGCGCCGCGCGGGATCGCAGCCGTCTTCCTCGATCGCGCGATGCGCGCCGTGGTCACGCAAGCGGAGACGAAGCTCGAGATCGACGGCGGCACCCTCACGATCCTCGTCGAAGGTCATCCGGAGAGCGCCGAGCCGCTCGTCGCGATGACGCGCTTCGCGGAGCGGATCGTCGAGCGCTGGGTATCACTACCGCACGACGCCACGCGCGTCGCCGAGCGCCTCGGGCTGGTGTGCGAGGACGGCGTGGACCTCGTCGACAAACGCGTGTTCGCGCGCGGCCTGTACCGCGGCCATGCCACGTCGATGACGCTCGTGGTCGACGACGACGGCGCGCGCATCCTCGTCGCGTGCGAAGGCGTGGAGCGCGCGTTCGACGGCCTCGGGTCCGACCCGGAAGAGGTGGTCGCCGCTCTCGCGGCCGCCGTGGATGCGCGCACCGACGGCTATCGCTGAGCGACGGCCATCGGCTACTCTCTCTTCCATGTGGCTGGTCCTCGGAACGAAGGAACACACGGAGCGCGTCCCCAACGGGCGCCAGGTCGAGCGTCTCTGCTCGGAGTGCCACGAGACCGCGATGTTCTACGAGCGCCGCGCGACCTCGACCATCCAGCTCTACTTCATCGACGTCGTCGACTATCGGAGCCGCACAGTGATGGCCTGCGGCGCGTGCGGCGCGCTCTATGCGACGGACGACGCCGAGGCGCGCCAGCCGACGCCGCTCGAGAAATTCACGGGGGCTGCCGAGCACGTCGGTTCGTCGATCGCGTCCGGCGCCGCGCGCGCCTTCGAGAAGGTGAGCGACGCCGCGCGTGGCGCCCTCCACCCGGACACTCCCGAAGCGCGGCGACCCGCACGCCCGACCACCACCGACGATCCGCTGGCCGACGAGGACGCGGCTCTGGAAGCGCGCTTCGAGGAGCTCGAGAAGAACGCCGCGCGCGTCCGCATCGGCAAGTAGCCAGCGCTGCGCCTCAGGGGAAGGGGACGCTCACGAAGTCGTGCTGCTCGATCAGCAGCCGCGCGTAGCCGCTCACATGCGCGCGTCCCATCACCACGACCGCCTCGCGGTACGACGGATGGTCCTCGAGCATGCGTATCGTGCCGTCGGACATGAGGCCGTCGCGCAGGCCGAGGATGCCCAGGAAGGGATGCACCACCCAGCTCCACGTGTAGCGCCGGAGAAAGAAGCCCGGAACGAGCGCGAGGAGGTGGAGCTGGAAGCCGAGCGCGACGAGCAGGACGGCGGCGCTGAAGCCGGGCGCGACCGGCGCGAGGAGCGGCGCCACCAGCGCGAGGAACGACACGACGAAGAAGCTCGTCATGTAGACGGAGGCGACGTGGAGCCCGAACGGCATCTTCTTCGCGCGCTCGAGCTCCACCGTGTAGCCGGACGGCAGCTGCTTCGCGTCCTTGATGGTGCTGTCCTTGATGGCCCCGAAGGCCAGCGTGCGCAGGAGCGTTCGAGGCGCCGAGATGACGAACCCGAGCGCCCGACCCCACGTGATCTGCTTCCGCTGGAACGTCTCGACGCCACGGAGCTCGAACGCGGAGACGACGTCTTTCCCGATCGCCGACGCCTTCGCGAGCTTCAGATGCGCCTCGCCGAGGATCGCGAGGGTCCGTCCATCGGGAGCACGAAGGAGGCGGACCGCGTAGCTCCGCCTTGCGGCATGCGCGCGCTCGAGCGCGCGACGTGCGTTGTCCGGGAGGTCATCCATCGCCGCAGTGTAGCGCGTCAGGCGAGGCGTGCCGCGACCGCCGCCACGAGGTCCACGTGCGGGCGCACCCGCGTGGCTTCGTCGGCGCCGCGCGAAGGGCTCTCCAGCACGATCTCGGGCGTGCCGCGATCCTCGGAGTAGCCGATGGTCGCCTTCTGCCGCAGCGTGAGGCTCCATACCGTGGTGAGCGCGCGTACCGTCGCGGACGACGGCGCGAGGCCGGGCGGACGGAGCCGTCGGCCGAAGTAGTCCCGCCTCGCGAGCGGGGTCCCTCCGAGCGCGAGCGCGTCGCACAGCGCGTGCGCGAGCGGGGTCGCGACGAACTGGTTGGCGAACATGAAGGTCCCGTCCTGCGGGCCCTCGTGGAGGGAGATCACGAAATCCGGCCTCTCGCGATCCATCACGTCGCGGACGAGGCGCGCCTCGGGCGTCACGAAGCGCACGAAGTCGCGGTTGATGTCGTGGCGCTTGCCGTTGCGCCGAGAGCGCTTGGCCGCGCCCACCGGATTGACGGGCGTGATGATCACGAGACGCACGCGCTCGGAGCTCCAGGCATCGAGCACGTGCGGGATCGCGAGGAGCCCCGCCTGCTCGTCACCATGAACACCGGCGAGCACGAGCAGCGTCTTCTCCGCCGGCGCGCGCGAGGTCACCGAGAGAATGGGATGCGCGCGGTCGCGATGCGTGACCGTCGACTCGGTCGCGACCGCGAAGCGCTCGCCGTGGAAGCTGCGGATCCGCGCGGCGTAGCGCTCCATGTCGAGCGGAGGATCGAGTGACGGCATGACGGTCTCACGTTGCCTACGCCGCCGTGCTCGCGCAACCACTCCCGCGCGTCG
>JAYTZB010001609.1:0-1890 GCA_043742085.1 Polyangiaceae bacterium | reverse complement strand
CGAGAGCGAGAGCGCGAGCGCGAGAGCGAGAGGAGCGAGAGCGCGACGCAGCGCGCGCTCCACCCGGATCATTCCGGGACCTTGTTGCCCTTCGCGAGCTCGCTCTCGCGGTACTCGTCGAGGCCCTCGCAGAACGCGTGGGAGACCTCGGGGTCGAACTGGGTCGTCGAGCAGCGCTCGATCTCGGTGACCGCGACCTCGTGCGGGAGCGAGCGGCGGTACGCGCGGTCGCTGGTCATCGCGTCGTAGGTATCGGCGACGGCGATGATCCGCGCCATCAACGGGACGTCCTGGCCCTTGAGTCCCAGCGGATAGCCGCGGCCGTCCCAGCGCTCGTGATGGAGGTGAACGCCGGGGATCAGAGGATGGAGGAACTTGATGGGCTCGAGGATGTCGCGGCCGTAGCCGGGATGCTTCTTGAACTGCTCGTACTCGTCCTGCGTCAGCTTGCCGGGCTTGTTCAGGTTGAGCACGCAACCGAGCTTGCCGATGTCGTGCATCAGCGCGCTCTGACGAACGATCTCGATCTGCTCGATGGAGAGGCCGAGCTTCGTCGCGAGGTACATCGCGTAGGTGGCGACGCGATCGGAGTGGCCCGCGGTGTAGCGGTCCATCTTGTCGATGGCCTTCGCGAGACCCTCGATGGTCTGCTGGAACGTGGCGCGGAGATCCTCGTAGAGGCGTGCGTTCTCGATCGCGGCGGCGGCGCGCGACGCGACGATGGAGAGCATCTTGCGCTGGCCCTCGTCGAAGCGCTTGCCCTTCGTGTAGCTGACGATGCCGATCCAGCCGAGCACGCGCTGCTTCATCTTGAGCGGCACGGCGATGAGCGACTGCACCGGAACCTCGGGCTCCTCCTGGAAGAAGCGCGTGGCCTTCGGGCCCGTCTCGAGGAGCGTGCTGTCGGCCGCGAAGTGCTCGAGGAACGCGGTGGGCGAGAACGTCCCGAAGTTGGACGCCTCCTTCATGACGCCGGCGCGGAGGTGCTTCGGAGGAAGCAGCCGCTGCCGCTCGAAGTAGCCGCCCTCGCCGTCGTCGAGCCACGTCGACGCGAGGTCGGCGTGGATCTCGTGGATGGCGGTGTCGCCCACGGTGGCGAGGACCTCCTCGAGCGAGAGGCTCGCGGCGATGGCCTCGCTCACCTTGTAGAGGGAGAGCGCCTCCTTCAGGCGGAGGTTCTCGGCGGCGAGGCGCTGCTTCTCGAGCCCGCGCTGGACGACGTGGATGACCTCTTCGACCTTGAAGGGCTTGAGGATGTAGTCGTAGGCGCCGCGCTTCATGGCGTCGATCGCGGTCTCGACGGTGCCGAAGCCCGTCATGATCACGGTGAGCGCGTTGGGGGCGGCGTGACCGATCTGCTCGAGCAGCTCGATGCCGCCCATGCGCGGCATCTTGAGGTCGCTGATGACGAGGTCGTAGTGCGCGTTCGTCAGCTCGTTGAGGGCGGCCTGGCCGTCCTCCGCAGTGCGCACGACGTAACCCTCCATGCCCAGGAAGTCCGCGAGGATGTCTCGGATGAACTTCTCGTCATCGACGATGAGCACCCGCGGGCGTTCTTCGTTGGAGGGAGTGCGGGCCGTCATTTGCTGCGCTAAACGTGCGGAGTAACGGGGAGACTCTACCAGAGCGACGCGAGCCGCCCGCCGCATTTCGTCGACCTCTGCCGCGTTGCGGCCGCGGACCGGGCGTGCAAGCTTCTTCGGTCCTCATGGCGCCGCCGTCGGCACGCACCCGCGAACTGCTGCGACCCATGGCCCCGCTTCCGCGTGCGGTCGGGGCCTGGGCGGGACCGGTCTTCGTCTACGGCGCGCTCTCCACGGTCGCGGTCTGCGGGGCGCTCGCGCGCGGGCAGAGCCCGATCGCCGCGGAGGCGTGGCTCCCGCTCGGTGG
>JAYTZB010001608.1:0-3902 GCA_043742085.1 Polyangiaceae bacterium | reverse complement strand
CGACGTATCCGGGAACGCGGCGTCCGGAAGTCCCGCAGAGCACGTCGACTGCAGCTCGGCACAAGGCGTGCGTGCCGCGCAGTCGAGGAGGGACTGCGGCGCTCGCGACGCCGCGCAGTCCGAGATGCATGCATCGCGCATGGTGCTCGATGCGAGCCCGCACGCGATGACCTTGTCGCAGACACCGGCGCAGGTGGCCGCGAAGACGGCGCCGTCGGCGGAAGCAGCGCTCCCGCCGTCGGCGGCATCTCCGAGGTTCAGTGTCGAGTCGCACGCGGCCGGGCCTACGCCGACCGCCATGGCGACGGCGGCGATCACGAACGGATAGAAGGCGCTCCGGCGCATCGGCCGGTCGACGATATCAATTCTGGAACGTCGAGTAACAGGCGTTTGCCCCCGGACACTCGCCGCTGGAGGCATTCACGCACGACGAGAACGTGTCGCGCTTCGCCGTGGTCGTGGTCGATGCGTTGCACGCGCTGCGGCAGGCGCTCTGCGCGGACGCGTCGAGGCACATCTGGAAGAGGAGCTGATCGCACGTGCTCTGGCACTGGCTGATCGACACCTGATCGGCGGGACTGGCTCCGCTGCTCCCGCTCGAGCCGCTGCTCCCGCTCGAGCCGCCGCTTCCGCCCGTCGACACGCCACCACCGCAGGCCATCTGCATCTTGTCGCACGCGGTGTTGTTGATGCAGTCGATCTGGTACTGATAGGCCTGTTTTTCGCAGGCGCCGGCGCACGCGTCCTTGTCGCCCACCTTGATGAAGGAGCACGTCGCGAGCTTGCTGCACGCGGTCGTACACGACGACGGCGTCCCGCCGCCACCGGACGGAGCGGGCGCCCCCGCGGCCGGCTTGGGCGTGATGTTGGTGCGGCACGCGGGATCGCAGATTGACGTCTGTGCGCATGCCGTGAAGAGCTGGATCTGGTCGGGCGTCGCCTTCCCGCACTGGTCGTAGCAAGTCGCCTGCTCCTCGGCGGAGTTGCAGCCGAAGAACTTCATCTTGTTGCAGCCCTCCTTGCACGCGTCGATCTGCTGGGTGCTGGCTCCACCACCGCTGCTGCCTCCGCTCGTTCCGCTCGTTCCGCCCGAGGAGCCGGACGAGCCGGGAGCGGCCCCGGTGGTACCACTGCAAGCGAGGGCGAGCGCCGAGCCGGCGAGCGCAAGCGAAGCAACGAAGAGACGTCCGAACATGGGTTGGTCCTTTCCCGCGCGAATGCGCGGTCGACTCCCCGTTTGGGGCGAGGCCTCGGACCCGTCACAAAATAAGTGATCAGCGCGGCGCGAGCGCGGCGTCGACCACGCCGCCGAACACGCTGTTCGGGTACGCGGTCCGGAAGCGCGCAGCCCGGGCGCGCGCGAGCTCCATCTGTCCCGACCTGGCGAGCGCATCGACGGCGAGCGCCTCGCGCTCCTCCGAGAGACGACCGCGTGGATAGCGTGCGGCGTGCGCATCGAGAGCGGCGAGCGCATCGGCGCTCTGTCCGCGACCGAGCGCGGTGCGCGCGCGATCGACGAGCGATCGCTCGGCAGCGAGATCGACGTCGTTGCCGGTGCTCGCGACGCTCGTGGCCGACGGAGCTTGCGTCGCCGCCGGAGCGACGTGCGAGGCAGCCGTCGCGGTCGCTACCGATGGCAGCGCGGTGACGGGAACGGAGGGCAGCGAGCCCGAGAGCTCCGTCGACGGCGTGCCCGTCGGGACGAGCGCAGGAGACGGTGACGTGACGACGGAGGAGCCGCTTGTCGAGGCCGAAGGCACCGGGGTCGCGCCCGGAGCGACGGCAGCATGCACCGCCGCGCCCACGCCGCCGCCGACCACGAAGGCCGCGATGATCCAGGGCAACGTCTTCGCCGTGAGTCCCGCCGCCGTCGCCGCGGTGCCGGTCGCCGTCGCGGTGCCGGTCGCGGTCGCCGTCGCTGCGCCGGTCGCTCCCGCGGCATGCGCGGTTGCCGCCGCTGCGGTCACCGCGGCGCCGACGGCGACGGACGCGACCACCCGCGCCAGCACGCGATCGTGCATCCCGGGATCGACATCGCCGCGCGCGCGTTCGGCCGACACTGCTCGCTGCGCGAGCCCTCCGAGCGGAGGCAACGGGTCCAGCTCGTCACTCATGCGAGCCTCCGGTGATCTTCAAGAGCTGCTTCTCGAAGTCGGCGCGCGCGAGCCTCAGGCGAGAATACGCCGTGTTCAAGGGCACCGCGAGCATGGCGGCGATCTCGGGCACGCCGATGCCCTCGAGGTCGTGCATCACCACGAGACTCCGCTTCTCGAAATCCATGGCATCCAGCGCCGCCAGCAGTTGTCGCCGCAATCGTTCCTCCGCGACGAGCTCGTCCGGTCCCCGCGCCGGATCCGCGGTGTCGTGCTCACGCTCGGGCGCCTCGTGGCGGTGCCGAGCGAGCTTGCGATGATCGGAAGCGATGCGAAAGCAGAAGCCGAAGAGCCAGGGCTTGAGAGGGCGCGCCGGATCGCGCTCGCCGAAGTGCCGGTAGACGGCGACGAACACATCGTGTGCCACGTCCTCGAGCTCCGCGGTCTTGACGCCGAGCCGACGAAGCGTGTGCACGACGTAGCTGAGCTCGCGCCGATAACAGTCCTGGAAATCCGCTGTCGGATCCTGTTTGGGCGCGTCTCCCGTTTCCATCACTGCTCAGAAGCGAATACCGGCAGCCACGCCCACGCGCGCCGCCACGGACGGCACCCTCCACACGTCCTGCGCAGCGAGCTGGAGAGCGATCCGCGTCACCGGCGCCACCGCCTCGGCATAGCCCCTGAGCCATACCGTCCGTGAGAGCGCGACCTCGGCGCCGCCTCGCGCGCTCGCTGCGGAATAGAGCTGGCTACCGCGACGGGGGCTCGCGACGGCATCGCCCTCTCCACGGAGCGCGCCGAGCGTGAGCCCGACGCACACGAAGACCACATCGGCATGACCACACGGCACGAGCGCCGCGGCGATGAGCGACGCGGTCACCTGGCCCTGGGGCGTCGAGAGCGAGACCGGCAACGTCGCGACCCCCTCGACGGTGGGCTCGAGCCACTTCCAGCGCGCGCCGATGCCGAGCTCGATGCCTGCCGCGGTCGCCGGGAGCTCACCGAAGAGGATCACGGGACCGGCGCCCACGCGCACGTCGGCGGGCTCCTTCGCGGGCGCGGACGCCCGGTCCGGCGAAGGTGCGGGAGCGACGACCACCGGAGCGGGCGCAGCGACCGGAGCGGGCGCAGGCGGCGGCTCGCCGGGCGGCGGTCGCGTCAAGCTCGCCGGATCGATCCCGATGGCGATGGCGACGGCGAGCGCATCCAGCAGCTCGCGACAATCTCCGCTCGGCGAAGCGAGCTCGCGGATGCCCGGCCGCGGCCCTCGCAGCTCCAGCACGCCGACGATGCCGCCCCCACGACGGTGCACCGCGACCACCACCTCGCGACGTGACGCGTCCACGCCGGCGGTCGACCCGTCGAAAGGATCGTATCCGACGCGCGCCGCGACGGCGTCCTCGAGCTCGGTCGCGGTCGGACACCGCTCGATGTCGGCATCGGGCGCGTAGGTGAGCGACGCATGCACGCGATCATCGCCGTGTGCCGCGGAGGGCCACATCGCCAGACCGCCGGTCATCGCCGCGATGACGAGCGTTCGCGCTGCAAAGCTGGCGCCCATGCTGCGGGCGAGACTAGCGCAGCCGGACGCGAGCGAGGTATCTTGCGCGCGCGAATGAAGGCCGCAGCGAAGAGCGCGAAGAAGAGCGGAGATCCCGACGAGGACCGCTTCCTCGAGAAGTATCGGCCCGGCGCCTTCGCGCGGCCTTCGGTCACGGTCGACCTCGTGATCCTCACCGTCCTCGACAAGGACCTGAAGGTCCTCCTCGTGCAGCGTAACGAGCATCCGTACAAGGGTCGCTGGGCACT
>JAYTZB010001607.1:0-2969 GCA_043742085.1 Polyangiaceae bacterium | reverse complement strand
CGTCGTGTCGCTCGAGCATCCGAGCGAGGTGCTGCACGCGACGGCGATGGCGAGACCGGAAGTGAAGACGAGCGCTGCCAGGCGGCTGCTACGGAGCATGTCCGAAGCGTACACCGCGCGTGCTACTTGCGCCGAGGCCGCCGCCGTAGAAGAAAGAGCCTCGATGTCGTCCTCCTCGTCGAGCGCCCGCGGCCTCCGTTTCGAAGGTACCTACACCGCCATCATCACGCCGTTTCGCGATGTCGCGGACGATGCGCAGAAGGCGATCGACTGGGAGGCCTACGAGCGTGTGGTCGCCGCGCAGCTCGCGGGCGGCATCACCGGCATCGTTCCTTGTGGGACGACGGGCGAGAGCCCTTCGCTCGATCACGAGGAGCAGCTCGCCGTGATCGAGCGAACGGTGAAGCTCGTGAAGGGCAAGTCGGCGGTGCTCGCGGGCACGGGCTCGAACTCGACGCGCGCGACCATCGCGCTGTCGCGCGCGGCCGAGCGTGCGGGTGCCGACGCCGTGATGGTGGTCGTGCCGTACTACAACAAGCCGACGCAAGACGGCCTGCGCGACCACTACATCGCCGTCGCGGCGTCGGTGAAGTGCCCGGTCGTCGTCTACAACATCCCGGGGCGCACCGGCATCGATCTCACGGCGGAGACGCTGGCGCGCATCGCCGAGGCTTCGCCCAACGTGGTGGCGATCAAGGAGGCGACGGGCAACGTCCTCCGCGCCCAGGAGATCGTCCGGCTGCTCGGCGATCGGATGACGGTGCTCTCCGGTGACGACACGCTGACGTTGCCGATGATCGCGGTTGGCGCTCGCGGCGTGATCAGCGTGACGTCGAACGTGTATCCGGCGGAGGTCACGCGCGCGACGCGCCTCGCGCTCGACGGGAAATTCGACGAAGCGCGCCGTGCGCATCTCGCCCTGTGCCGCGTGCACGAGGCGATGTTCGTGGAGGCGAACCCGAGCCCGGCGAAGGCAGCCGTGGCGCACAAGCTCAAGATCTCCGATGCGGTGCGCGGCCCGCTGGTCCGCATCAGCGACGCGGCCCGCGCGAAGGTCCTCGCGGCGATGGAAGCGTACGAAAGCAGCGGCGCGCGGGGATGACCGCGTCGTCGTCCGCATCGTCGTCCGCATCACCCGCATCACCCGTTCGCATCGCCGTGCTGGGCGCGAACGGCCGGATGGGTCGTACGGTGGTCCGTCTCGCGCAGGCTGCGGGCATGCAGGTGGTGTGTGCGATCGGCGTCGGCGACGAGGGCCGTGACGTTGGCGAGCTGGCTGGCATCGGCGCCATCGGCACGAAGGTCGTGACGGACACGTCGTCGCTGGCGAGCTCGGGCGCGCAGGTGCTCGTGGATTTTTCGACGCCGTCGGCGCTGATGAAGGCGTCGGAGGCGTGTGCAGCGGCGGGCATCGCGATCGTGAGCGGCACGACGGGTCTCGATGCGCCGGCGACCGCGGCGCTCGACGTTGCCTCGGCCACGTGCGCGGTGCTGTGGGAGCCGAACATGAGCGTGGGCGTTCACGTGCTGACCTCGCTGGTCGAAAAAGCGATGCAGGCGCTCGGCCCGTCGTTCGACGTCGAGGTGGTCGAGGTCCATCATCGCGCGAAGGTCGACGCCCCGAGCGGCACGGCGCTGCGTCTCGGCGACGTGGTGAAGAATGCGCGCGGATCTCGCTACGTGCATGGCCGAGAAGGCCGCCCGGGCGCCCGCCAGGCCGACGAGATCGGCATGCACGCCGTGCGAGGCGGCGACGTGGTGGGCGACCACACGGTCTTCTTCTTCGGCGACGGCGAGCGCCTCGAGCTCACGCATCGCGCGAGCAACCGCGACCTCTTCGCGCACGGCGCCGTGCGAGCCGCCGCGTGGCTCGCCGGCCGCCCCGCCGGTCACTACCGCTTGAGCGACATCCTCTAGCCTCGAGAGGGACTCGCTTCGACGACTTGATGCGGTGCGACCGAGAGTGCGGATCGGGCTGATGCCGATCAACGATGCCACCGGCTCCGACCATGCCGGGGCTGCGAACGGAAAGCCGAATCTCGAGCACGGCTGCGCGCGCGGCGAGCCTCGAGCTCAAGAACAAGTGAGCGCGGGGCTGACTGACTACGGCGCGGGCTGCACCACCGTGCTGCTATCGAGCGTGACCGCGGTCTGCGCGAGCAGTCGGCCGTTGATCGAAGCGCCGGTCGCCAGCGCGATCGCCGTCTGGCTCAGCACGATCCCCTCGAAGTGGGAGGTCGTGCCGATGTCGACCCGACCCGAGACCTGCCAGAAGATGTTCCTGGGCAGTGCGCCGCCGGTGAGGATGATCTTCTTCGCGCTGGCCATGGTGAGGTTCTGGGCAACCTGGAAGATCCAGACGTCGCTCGAGCTACCGCTCAGGGTGACATCCGTAGGAATGACAAGACCGCTTGCCCACTTGTAGACGCCCGGCGTGAGCGTCATGCCGCCGATGTTGCCGGCGCTCAGCTCGGTGGCCTTCGGCGCGCGGCTCGCGGCGTCACTGAATGCAGTCTGCATGTCGAGGATGGCGATGGTGAGGTTCGACGGGCTCGGAACCGCGTAGTTGGCGGCGTAGATCTTCCCGCTGACCTGAGCGCTCGTCGAAAACACGTTCGTGGCAGTCGCACTCAACGAGAAGCCGGTGACGGCCGCGGCGGCAATCGGGCTGACGCCAAGGTTGCCCGTGATGACCGACGGGGGCACCGTCGAGACTCCGCTCTTGGTGAGAATCGCGTAGTCGCCCGCCATTCCGAGATTCACGGCCCCCGGCGCCAGGTTCGCGAGGGGGGCTAGCTGGTGCGAGTCGTCAGGGGTCCCGTTCGGAGGGCTCGCAACGTCTCCCGGGTTTCCGATCGCGCCGCCGCCCGCACCAACGCTCGCGCCGCCGCCCGCACCAACGCTCGCCCCGCCGCCCGCACCAACGCTCGCTCCGTCAGAGCTCGCGCTGCCAGAGCTCGCGCCGTCAG
>JAYTZB010001606.1:0-3002 GCA_043742085.1 Polyangiaceae bacterium | reverse complement strand
CGCGAACCCCGAGGTCCGCAACCGCGTCCTCCGCGCCGCAGTGCGCATTGCAGTCAGCCAGATCCCCGAAGCGCTCGCCGGCAACTGATCGCCCGCGGCGGTACTCTACTTCCCATGCGCGAAGTGCAGGGGCATACGTCCCCTTCGCAACACGAAGCCGATCTTCGCGACCTCCTGCGGCGCTCTCCGGTGATCGTGGGCCGCGCGAGCGAGGTGCCAGAGCCGGGCCGGTTCTTCACGCACGACGACACCGGCGTGGCGCTCTTGATCACGCGCGACGAGACCGGTCGCGTGCGAGCGCTGCTCAACGTCTGCAGCCATCGAGGGACGCGGCTCGTCTACGACACGACGGGCACGGCAACGACGTTCGTGTGTCGCTACCACGGATGGACCTACGACCTCCACGGTCGCCTCGGGCGGCCCGGACGTGTCGGCCTACCGCCCGCGCTCGAGCAGTTCATGGGCGAGCGGGCGCTCGGCGAATTCCCGTGCGAGACGCGTCACGGCTTCGTCTGGGTGGTGCCGACCGCGCGCACGACGCTCGACGTCGCCGGCGCGCTGGGCACCGACGACGCCATGCTCGCGTCGCTCGATCTCGAGAGCCGGACGGTGGTGAGCCGAACGACCGAGTCGGTCAGCACGAACTGGAAGCACGTGGTGGCGAGCCATGCCCAGCCGGGTCGCGTGCTGCTTCGTCCCAACTCGATCGTCGTTCCCGACGATGACGTCGTCACGCACCTCGAGGTCTTTCCGACCGCGATCGAGGAGTCGCTGGTCGTCCACACGCGACTCGCGCGCTAGGGGATCTTCTTCTCGATGCGGTCCAGGCGCTTCTGGATCTCTGAGTAGATCGTGTCGAACTTCTCGTGCATGTTCGAGATCTGCATCTCGGCCTTGAGGTTGACGTCGTACTCGATGTCGCCGCGCACCTTGTCGCGTGCCACCTGGCGGTTCTGGCTGAGGAGCACGAACACGCTGAGGATGATGGCCTCGAGTGACACGACGAGCGTGAGGAAGCCGAACGGGAACGGATCGAAGTTGCCGAACGGCAGCAGGTGCACGTTGAGCATGATCCAGATCGCGAAGGCGATGATGTGCAGGAAGAGGAACGGCAAGCTGCCCGAGAACTCCGCGATCCAGTCGGCCACCTTCATGACCGTGGAGCGGTTGTCGGCGAAATCCTCGTTCGCATTCCGCGTCGCGGCGTTGCGGATGATCATCGCGTTGTGACGCAGCCGCCGGCCCGTGGCGGCGAGGAGGTCCATCGCGGCGGCCGGCGCAAGGCGGAACAGCTCGTCGAGATCGCCGCGGTCGATCTCGATGGCGACGACCGGCGTCTTGGCGCGTGCGGTGGCGGTGCGCGGCCCTTCGTCGAGGAGCGAGATCTCGCCGAAGAACTCTCCGGGTCCCGGGGCCTCGAGGAACATCTCCTCGCCGGTCTTCGTCTTGACGGAGAGCTGCACGTCGCCGCTCGTGACCACGTACATCGAGTCCCCGGGATCACCGACGTTGAAGATGACCGCGCCCTCCGCGAACTTCACGGTGTTGACGCGTTCTGCGAGGAGCGCGCGCTCCTGGTCGTCGAGCAGTGCGAACAACGAGACTTCGGCGAGGAGGGCGGAGGTGGACATGCGGGCGAACGCACGATCACCCGCGATCCGCCGCCGCGCAAGAGCAACGCGCGCGGCGTGCTATCCCCGACGCATGGGCAACCGCATCGAGACCGACAGCATGGGCGACGTCGAGGTGGCGGAAGGCCGTTACTGGGGCGCACAAACCCAGCGCAGCCTCCAGAATTTCCGGATCGGCGGCCATCGCTTCGGGCGTCCGGTGATCGGTGCCTTCGGAGTGGTGAAGATGGCGGCGGCCCACGTCAACAGGGACCTCGGAAAGCTCGACCCGAAGCTCGCAGCGCTCATCGCCGAGGCCGCGGGCAAGGTCGAAGCGGGCGACCTCGATGATCACTTCCCGCTCGTCGTCTGGCAGACGGGCAGCGGCACGCAGACGAACATGAACGCCAACGAGGTCATCGCGAACCTCGCCAACGAGATTGGCGGCACGCCGCTGGGAAGCGGGAAAAAAGGCCCGATCCATCCCAACGACCACGTGAACATGTCGCAGTCCTCGAACGACGTGTTCCCCACGGTCATGCACGTCGCCGCCGCCACGCGCATCGCGCATCGGCTCGGTCCGGCCGTGGCGCGGCTCCGCTCGTCGATCACCGAGAAGAGCGAGGCCTTCGCCGGCATCGTCAAGATCGGGCGCACGCATCTCATGGATGCGACGCCGCTCACGCTCGGTCAGGAGATGAGCGGCTGGGCCGCGCAGCTCGCGTTCGCGGAGAAGAAGCTCGACGAAGCGAAGGAGGGCCTGCTCGACCTCGCGCTCGGCGGCACCGCCGTCGGCACCGGGCTCAACACGCATCCCGAGTGGGCGGCGCGCGTGGCGACGAAGATCGCCGAGCTCACCGGGATCCCGTTTCGTACCGCCCCCAACAAGTTCGCCGCGCTCGCGGGTCACGATGCGATCGTCGCCGCGAGCGGAGCGACGCGCGTGCTCGCGACGGCATGCATGAAGATCGCCAACGACGTGCGCCTCCTCGCGAGCGGCCCGCGGTGCGGCATCGGCGAGCTGGTCCTGCCCGCGAACGAGCCGGGCAGCTCGATCATGCCCGGCAAGGTGAACCCAACCCAGGCCGAGGCGCTCACGATGGTGGCGGCCCACGTGATGGGGAACGATGTCGGTATCGGCATCGCCGGTGCGAGCGGGCATCTCGAGCTCAACGTGTTCAAGCCGATGCTCATCCACGATCTCCTGGAGAGCGTCGATCTGCTCGCCGACGCGTGCGACAGCTTCCGCGACAACTGCGTCGTGGGCATCGAGCCCAATCGCGAGACCATCGCTCGCCACGTGAGCCACTCCTTGATGCTCGTGACCGCGCTCGCACCGCTGATCGGGTACGACGCCTCCGCGAAGATCGCGAAGAGCGCGTACGAGCAGAA
>JAYTZB010001605.1:0-2667 GCA_043742085.1 Polyangiaceae bacterium | reverse complement strand
GCAGCAGCAGCAGCAGCAGCAGCAGCAGCAGCGGTGGCTCGAGCAGCGGCGGCACCGGCACGGTGAGCCTCGACGGCCCGCCGTCGCCGGACAACGCGCTCGCTCGCGCGAAGCTCGCGGTCGGCTTCTCGTACTACTGGGGCGGCGGCGCCTGGCAGGCGGCGGGCGCGTCGTCGAGCAACAAGGGCTCGTGCTCCGGCAGCTGCCCGTCGTGCTCGCACTCCGGCAAGTACGGCGCAGACTGCTCGGGTCTCATCGCGAAGGCCTGGCAGTTCGGCGCCGAGAACCTCGAGACCAACTCGCACCCCTACGCGACCTCGTCGTTCGTCAGCGATTCGTCTGGCCACTGGTCGACGGTCTCCCGCACGGCGATGAAGAAGGGCGACGCGATGGTCTACAACAACGGCAGCGCCGGCCACATCGTCCTCTACGAGAAGGGCGACGGCTGGGGCACGCCCACGGTGGTCGAGTGCCGGGGCTGCGCCTACGGCTGCGTGTACAATGCACGCTCCTTCAGCTCGACCTTCCACGCCATCCGCCGCGCCGGCTTCTGAGCGACGAGCTCTGAATCTGAGCTCTGAGCGGCTCTAGCGCTCGCTGAGCGCGCCGGGCTCGATACCGAGCTCGGTCTCGATCTCCGCGATGATGGCGTTGACCTTCGCGTCGTCGAGTCCGAGCACGTCGGCGAGGTCGAGCAAGAACTCGTTCTCCGCGTTGGTCACCTGACCGTCGGCATACTGGACGACGGCTGCGGCCGTGAACATCCGGCGGCGCGTCGGGTCGTCGAACGCCGCGTCTCCCAGCGCCTTCAGGCGACCCTCGAGGCCGTCCGCCGTGAGCCGATCGAAGGCCGCGTGAACGCGCGCGTCGATCTCGGCGGGCTCGCGATCGCGCAGTGAGGGCAGCTCTCGCGCGATGCGAAGGATCGCCACCAGCTCGACGTTGGTGACGCCGTCGGCGCAGGCGGAGAGCGCGATCGCATCGAGGATGGCGTCGTCGATCGGGGTGCCCTCGAGCACCTTCGAGAGGAGATCTGCGGCAACCGTCATGGGACGAGGTCACTCTACATGACGTCTTCGCCATGCTTGCGCGCGTCCCGCTCGCAGTAAAAAAATCCGCCCGATGGCACCGGGCGCACCTCCTGCTACATGATCAAGAGCGTCCCCGCGGCGACTCCGATGCGGATCGTCCTTGCGGCGTGACGGCTTATGGAAAAAGGTTCACGCCGTTCCGGGGGGAACCAGGGCCACAAACGCATGAACGCGCCTCTTCGAACTCGCCGCTTGTCGCTGTCGACCTCCATGAGGCGCGTCCTCGTCGGAACCGTCGCGGTTTCGCTCCTCGCGTGCTCATCGGCACCGTCGGAGCCCCCGTCCTCTGCAGCTCCTGACACCGTCGATCTCGGCCGCGTCGCGTCACCGGTCATCAAGGGCAAGAACTCGGACGCGTCGCAGGACGCCGTCGTGCTCCTCGTCCACTTCGATCCGACGTCGAACAACGTCGGCGCGTGCACGGGAACGTTGCTCTCCGACAGGTTGATCCTCACCGCGCGTCACTGCGTGGCGGACACCGACGCGTCGGCCGCGTGCGACGTGACCGGAAAGCCGCTCGCGCAGGGCGTCGTTCGCGGGAACCACCCGGCGTCCACCCTCTACGCCTTCGTCGGCGCCAAACGCCCCGACTTCAACAGCGGCAACGTCACGCCCGACGGTCAGGGCGCGAAGATCCTCGACGACGGCGGCAAGAACCTCTGCAACCACGACATCGCGATCGTCGTTCTCAAGGAGCCGATCAAGAACGCGAAGATCGCGCAGATCCGACTCGACTCGCCCGTGGTGGCGACCGATGTGATCACGGCGGTCGGCTGGGGCGTCACCGACAAGTCGCCGGAGCCGGCGATCCGACAGCAGCGCTCGGGCATCAAGGTCACCGGCATCGGACCCGACGCGCATTCGGCGTTGCCCTTGCCGCCCAACGAGTTCCAGGTCGGGGAGTCGATATGCTCTGGCGACAGCGGCGGGCCCGCGCTCGCGGCGACGAATGCCATCGTGGGCATCGTCTCGCGCGGCGGCAACAACACGCAGCCGGATCCGAACAACCCCTCGTCGAGCTGCGTCAATGGCGTCAGCGACGCCGAGAACATCTACACGAAGGTCGCGCCCTTCAAGAAGTTCATCGTCGATGCCCTCGCCTCCATCGGCGCCGAGCCCTGGCTCGAAGGCGGCCCCGACCCGCGGCTCCTCAAGCCCGACGCGGTGTGCACCGACGACAGCCAGTGTGGATCGAACCTGTGCCTCGCGTCGAACGTGCTCACCACCGACAAGACCTGCGTGGTCGGTTGCGCCGCGGACCCCACGGCGTGCCCGGACGGTCAGACCTGCAACACGGTCGGCAGCGCGCAGATCTGTCAGACCGCCGAGGCGGCCGCGACCACCAACCAAGCGAACGCCACGGCAGCGAACAACGCGCGGACCGTCACCACGAGCGGCTGCAGCCTCGCGGCGGCACCGCGCTCGGCATCTTCATCGCCGCGCTCCGTGCTCGTGCTCGTCATGGGCGTGCTCGGTCTCGCGGCGCTTCGTCGTCGACGTTCGCGCGCCTGAGGCGCACTCAGTCCGGAGGCACGAGCCGCCGGATCGACATCGCCATGGTCTGCGCCGCGCCGCG
>JAYTZB010001604.1:0-3351 GCA_043742085.1 Polyangiaceae bacterium | reverse complement strand
TCGAGGAGCGCGCTGGTGAGCGCGGGCACGCGCACGTAGTCGCCGCTCTTCTCGTAGAGCTCGACGAGCTGCGAGGTGGCGGCCGCATCACGCGGGTCGATCTCGCGCAGCGCCACCAGCAGGCCGATCGCGGCGGGGTCGTCGCCCATGCCTCGCGCGACGTCGGCGGCCTGACGGAGGCGCTCGGTGGCGCGCGTCATGTAGCCGGCGCTGCGATCCAGCACGGCGAGGCGCTCGAGACACTGCACCTGCTGGCGCGGATCCGCGGCATCGCGCACGCGCCGCTCGAGCACCGCGCGAACGAGATCGGTGTCCTCGATGGTGGTCGCGACGCGCTCCACGAGATCGAGATCGGCGGGCGCCAGATCGGGGTCCTCGAGCAGCGCCTTCGCATGCAGCGCAGCGCGCTCCTTCTGGCCGTGCGCGCCGGCCACCTCGGCGAGCTGGGCGCGCGCACGACGGGCCTCTTCCGGCGACGAGGCGTGCGGGAGATGCGCCTCGAGCACGTCGCAGAGGTCTTCCCAGGCCTCGGTCTCCGCGTAGAGCTCGGTCAGGGCGGAATGCGCGGCCTGATCGGTGGGATCATCCTTCAGCGCGCGCTTGTAAGCCCCGATCGCGGCATCGGGGTTCATCAGCTCGTAGCGCTCGATGGAGCCGATGCTGTGGAGGAGCTCCTTGCGTCGTGCGGGCTCGGGACTGCGCTCCAGGGCCGCGCGGTAGAGCGACACGCGCTCCTCGGGGTTGCCGGACTCGCGGAGCAGCTCGTCGACGCGCGCGAGGAGCTCGGTGGATGCGGGCTCGTAGGCGAGCGCGCGACGCAGCGCGGTCAGCGCAGCGCCGACGTCGCCCGCTGCGGCGTGCTCCTCGCCGAGACGCTTCGCGAGCGTGAGCAGATCGTTCGACGTGATGGGATGCTCGCCGAGACCCTTGCCGAGGATGGCCGCGCGCTTCTTGTGATCGGTGTCGCCGGCGAAGAGATCGAAGCGACCGAGCCATGGGCCGATGGGCTCGTTGCTCTCGACGGCCTCGGCGAGGCCGCGCGCGACCACGTCGAGCGCCTTCTCGCGCGAGATCGAGATCGCCGTGTCCGCCGCCTCTTCGAGCGCGACGAGGCGATCGTGGACGATGGGGGAGAGCTGGGACTTGATGTCGAGGACGCGCAGGAGACCGGTGACGTCGTCGTCGCGGCGGTACACCGGCTCGAGGACCGCCGCGGCCGCGAGGCGATGCTCGCCGGCGGCCAGGAGCTTCTCCAGCGTCGCGCGGCTGGTTTTTTCCTGGGGATCGACGCTGAGCGCGGTGCTGAACGCCTCGATGGCGGCGTCCTGATTGCGGGTACGTGTAAGATACACGAGACCGAGGCGAGCGAGGATCGCGGGGCGCTCCTCGAGGGGCGCGAGCTCGGCGTCCCGCACGAGCGCGCTCGCGAGCTCGGGCCACTGGCGCTGCGCCTCGAGGATCGGCATCCATTGCGCGTAGACGTCGCGCGCGGGGCCGTACGTCTCGATCATCTGGCGCCACGCCTCGGCGGCGCTGTTCTGATCCTTCGCCTTCTGCGTGAGCACCTCGCCCGCGCGGAACGAGAGCTCGCGTGCCTGGCCGCGACCGCCGCCGCTTGCGGCGTTGGGCAAGCGCGGCGCACGTGACATGATGTCCTTCGCGCGCTGCTCGAGCACGAACGAGAGATCGATCCAGTCGCCGCGGGCCTCGTAGAGCGGCTCGAGGGCGGCGAGCGCGCGCTCGCGAGCGGGGGAGTCGACGAGGCGACGCCAGGCGGTGATGGCGCGCTCGACGTCGTGCAGATCGTCGCTGCAGATCTGGGCTACGCGCTCGTTTGCACGCTGTTTTTCCGCGGGATCATTGCTGGTCTCGCCGATGCGCGAGAGCACCTCGACGAGGTTCTTCGCGTCGTGCTCGGCCTCGTAGACCCCGGCGAGGGCGCGGGCAGCCACGAGGACGGCGGCGGGATCGGCGGCGCTCGCCGCGATGACGCCGGCCAGCGTGGTGCGCGCGCGCTTGGCGTCGCCGCCGCGCAGGAGGAGCTCGCCCATCTCGGCGGTGATGCGCGACCGAACGGCGGCGTCCTTCGCGACGGTCGAGACGCGCGCGAACGTGCGTGCCACCTCGAGCGGTCCCTTGAGGTGCGAGCCGAGCTCGACGTAGCGGCGCCGGAGATCGTCGTCCGCGGGATCGATGCCGAGCGCCTGCTCGAACGCGTCGAAGGCGCCCTGCGGATCCTTGAGCTCGTCCTGCTTCAGGATGCCGATGCGCCGCAGCACGTCACGGCGTCGTGGACCGCGCGTGTTCTCCAGCTCGATGCCGAGGTAACGCGCGCGCTCTTCGGTGGTCGGCGCGCCCGCGGCGAGCGCTGCGGCGGCGCGCGCCGCGAGGCCCTTGCTCTCGAGGAGGCGCGTCGCGACGCGCCGCGCATCGGGATGGGTCGGGTCCACCTCGAGGAGCGCCTCGACGTGGGGCATCGCGCGCTCCGGCTCCTTGAGCTGGTTCGCGAACACCTCCACGAGCTTGCCGCGGATGCGCCCGGCGTCCTCGGCCTCGGGAGGCGGATCGGACACGAGCGCCTGCTCGAGCATCCGCGCGACGTCGCGATAGCGATTCGCCTTCACGTAGCGAGCTTCGAGCGCGTTGCGCAGCGACTCGTCGGAGGGATCGATCTTGACGAGGTTCTGGTACGTCTCGATCGCCTTGTCCTCGAGGTTGGCGCGCTCGTAGAGGACGGCCGCGCGCTTGAGGAGCATCGACTGCTCCGCCTTCGTGCGGTGCTGGGCGGTGTGGATGCAGAGGTCGGCGAGCTTCTTGTTGTCGTCGACGCGCGTGAGCTGCGCGTCGATGCGCTCGAACGCGCCGGAATGCGCGGGCCACGCGGTGAGCGCCTTCTCGAGGTACGTGGTGGCCCCGAACTCGTCGCCGAGGACCTCACCGAAGAACGCGGCGGCCCGGAAATACAGCTCCGCCTGCACCGGCGGCAGGAACGTCTTGAGCTTCCGGCCCTGCGAGACCGATTCGTAGGCGAAGGCGAGCTCCGAGACGCGATCGTGGCGGACGGCGGCGTCGTGGAGCTCCTGCCAGATCGCGTCGTCGAGCTGGTTCTTGGACAGCGCGACGAGGAGCGCGTCGACCACCTCCTCCTCGTTCTCGAGCTTCGTCTCGAACGAGGGAATTCCAGGCGCGCGCGTGCGCGTGTCGGAGCCAGCGGGCGGCGGGCCAGACGGGTTGCGAGGCGGCGGCGACGATTGCATGGGCGCGAGCGAGCCGAAACGGATCGCCAGCGTACCGGAAATTCAAAACGCCAAGGACGCGAAATCCCGCCCGTAAATCACCGGCGCCGGGGAC
>JAYTZB010001603.1:0-2321 GCA_043742085.1 Polyangiaceae bacterium | reverse complement strand
GGGTTTCGGCGGCAGGGAGTCCGCGTATGCCGCCATGTTCTTGAGGTCGCACTGGAGCTTGAAGCCGCGATTGGCCGGCGTCACACCGCGGACCCCGATCGCCGGGCTCTTCGCCTGAATGGTCGGGCTGACCGTGGCGATGACGGTGAACACGCCAAGCGTGACGCCCGACTCCACCCGCGCGGTCGCGATGCCCATCGTGTCGGTCGTGATGACGACCGTCGGCGCGCTCGTGGTTCCCTTGAGGAAGTCGGTGCCCGTCGGTGGAGACTCGAGCTCGAACGTCACTTGTATGCCGGAGACCGGCTTTCCGTCGGCGTCCTTGACCACGAACGACACGTCGGCCAGCTCTTGAAAGCCGGACTTCCTGATACCCATGATGCCGCACGCCGTCGTGCCGCAAAGCGTGGAGACGTGCGCGATGCTCGCGGGAACGCCCGCCTCGACGACCGCGCCGTCGCTGATGGTGCCGCCCTCGCCGCCGCCGCCGCCCGCTTCGGTCGATATGCCCTTGCCACCGCCGTCGGCATCACCGCCTGGCGCAGGATGGAGATCCGAGCCGCTGCACGCGACGAAGAATGCGAGCACTGCGGCGGAGGAGAAGACGAGGCACGATGCTGAGCGAAGGCGCATCGGCCGAGCGTATCAAACTGCGGAGCCAACGCTAAATGCGCATCGAGCGGCGTACCCCCTCGGGCTGTACGCCGCTCGACGCGTGGAAACACTAGCGGGTAACCGCTGTAATCAAAGGGACGCGAGGCGCTCGGCGAGCTGCTTCTCGAGGCCTTCGATGGCCTTCGTGAAGCCCTTCACGCCTTCGTCGAGCTTGTCGTTCGCCATGCGATCGGCCTCGTGCGCCTTCTTGAAAGCGGCCTCGTCCATCGTGATCTTCGGGATCTCCATGGCCTTCGCCTTCGCGGCGTCGAGCTTCTTGGGGAGCTCGCCCGTCGTCTTCTCGAGCTCGGCGAGGAGGTTCGGCGCGATGGTGAGGAGATCGCAGCCCGCGAGCTCGGTGATCTCACCGATGTTGCGGAAGCTCGCGCCCATGACCTCGGTCTTGTGGTCGTACTTCTTGTAGTAGTTGAAGATCTCCGTGACGTTCTTCACGCCCGGATCTTCGGCCGGCGCGTAGCTCTCCTTGCCGGTCGACTTCTTGAACCAGTCGAGGATCCGGCCGACGAACGGCGAGATGAGCGTGACCTTGGCGTCGGCGCACGCCACGGCCTGGTGCATGCCAAAGAGGAGCGTCATGTTGCAGTGGATGCCTTCCTTCTCGAGGAGCTCCGCCGCCTTGATGCCCTCCCAGCTCGACGCGAGCTTGATGAGGATGCGCTCCTTCTTGATCCCGGCGCCCTCGTACATCGCGATGAGGGTGCGAGCCTTCTCGATGCTCGCCTGCGTGTCGTAGGAGAGGCGCGCGTCGACCTCGGTGGAGACGCGACCGGGGATGATCTGGAGGATCTTGAGACCGAACTCGACCGAGAGGCGATCGATGGAGCGCTTCACGACGTCCTCGGTGCCGCCTCCCTTGGTCTCCTTACGCGACCAGACGAGCGCGTCATCGACGAGCTTCGCGTACGCGGGCATCGCCGATGCGGTGGCGATGAGCGACGGGTTGGTCGTCGCGTCGCGCGGCTTGAACTTTTCGATCGAGTTGATGTCGCCGGTGTCGGAGACGACCACCGTCATGCTCTTGAGCTGATCGAGAAGATTCTGAGCCATGTGTCCACTCCTGCGCCGCACGCCGAAAATGGCCTGCGACATGGTCGTAGCGCCCGCTCGGGGAGGGTGTCGAGGCGAATCATCGAACGGGGCGAACCGCCACTCTCGGTCGAGATGATGACGACCTCTGCCCATCCCAATACTGGCGGTGACTTAGGTGGGAGTCGGCCCGCAGGGCCGGATTTGCTTGCGGCGGTCGGAGTCGCGTGAAGTTGGCCCGGCGGCCCGCCCCTTGCTGTTCTGCCGCTCGACGATGCTCCGCCCCTGGCTCACCCTCGGACCGCTCCTCCTCGCGGCCGCCCTCTCGGCGGGCGACGCAAGCGCGTCCGATACGTCGCTCGCCCTCGGCGAGGTGGCGATCCCTCCGGCGAGCTCGGGCGTCGATCATGCGGCATTGAGGACAGCCGCCGAGGGCGAGCTCCGCGGCGTGGACGCGAAGAAGCTCCACCAGCTCCGCAAGAAGCGCGCGGTCGTCGTGTCGCTCGCCGTCATCGGCTCCACGCCCTCGCCGTACGCATGCAGCGTCAACGCCGTGCTTCGTGATGCGAAGACCGGCACGATGCTCGCGGTGATCGAGGGCCGCGCGCGCTCCGAAGGCG
>JAYTZB010001602.1:0-2231 GCA_043742085.1 Polyangiaceae bacterium | reverse complement strand
GCGGATGGGATCGGCAGAGCCGAGGCGCCGGCGCGCCATCGCGTCGTGATACGCGCGCATGCCTGCGCCGCGCGAAGGATCGGCGGGAGCTGGCGGCGCGGACGCGGACGCGGGCGCGGACGCGGACGCAGCGGCCGACGCAGCGGCGGGCGCGGACGCAGACGGCAGCGCAGGCGCAGGCGGCGTCGGCGTCACCGCCGGCGGCGTCGGAGTCGCGGGTTGCGCGAGCGCCAGCGGCGTGAGGAGCACGAGCGCCAGCGCCAGCCGTGACGCGCGCGCGCGCATCACTTGGTGACCGGCTTCGCGACCGCCTTCACGCGGACGCGCAGGTCGTATTTCCCGCTCTTGTCGGCCGGAAAGTCCTTGGCCATGCTGGAGTCGTCGATGACTTTGACCTGCACCTCGACGCGGTTGTCGCGCGGGACGTCGACGGTGAAGCGATTCTTCTGCGAGGTCCGGAACGACTCCTCGCGATCGTCCTTGCGATCGATGTCGACGGTCACCGCATGGCGACCGGGCGCGACGGCGTGGTCGTATACGATGGTCATGTCGGAGGCCGCGAACGATGCGGGAGCGGTGTAGACGACGCCGTCGTCGAGCGAGACGGTGAGGCGCGCGATCTTGCCGTGATCGCCGTCGGTCTGGAGCGCAACGGCGACGCGCGATTGATAGAGGTTGTCGGAGACGGCCGCGACGCGCGCGCGGAGCGCGGCGATGTCGGCGAGGAGCCGGTCGTAGTCGAGCGGCGTTCCTGGCGCGCCGGAGTCGACGGCGCCGCCCGGCATCTCCTGCTGCGTGGGGTTGAGCGGCGACGGCTTCACGCCGCCGTCGCTGGCCTCCGCGACGGGCGGAGGCTCGGGCGGCGCGCCTCCGGCGTCACCGGTGCTCGCCGGCTCGCGCGTCTCTTCGGGCGGCGCAGCGGCAGCGTCGGTCTTCGTGACCGGAGGCTTCGCTGGCTTGGGCGCGGGCTTGCCGCGCGGCTGCGCGAGCGCGAGCGTCGCGATGCATGTCGCGGCCGCAACGACGGTCCCGAGTGACAGGCGTGAGAAGAAACGTGTACCGCGCACCGATCGCACCGCGGGCGATTGTACGCAAAAATGGCCCGCCGGTGGCAGATCACTTCGCCCGCGTCGAATCACGCTACGCTCGGCGCGTGCCCCTCGCCGCCACCATCGTCATCGTCCTCGTCGCCGTCGCGCACGTCTGGTTCGCCATCCTCGAGATGGTGCTCTGGACCAAGCCGATCGGCATCAAGACCTTCGGGCGACCGAAACAGGTGATGATCGATTCGGCATCGCTCGCGCAGAACCAGGGCCTCTACAACCTGTTCCTCGTGGCGGGGCTCGTCTGGAGCCTGATCGCCGCCGAGCCGATGGCGCACGCGCTCAAGCTGTTCTTCCTCGGCTGCGTCCTCGTCGCCGGCATCTTCGGCGCCATCACCGCCTCGAAGAAGATCCTCTTCGTCCAGGCCATTCCCGCTGCGATCGGCCTCGCGCTGGTGGTCCTCAGCGGGACCTGAGCGTCACCTCGGCGTCTATCCCCCGAACGGGATGAAGATGCTGAAGCCGCCGGTCACGAGGATGTCGTTGACGAGGTGGTCCTCGCCGATGAGCGTCTCACGCAGGATGTGATCGCGGACGTCGAGGCGCAGCGCGAACCATTTTCCGAAGTACCACTTGGTGCCGAAGCCGAAGCTGCCGGTCAGGCCCTGGGAGGTGGAGTCGTCGGTGACGCCGGCGCCCAGCACCGCGTTGAAGTCGAAGCGACTGATGCCGCCGCCCATCCAGCGGACCTTGCCGTAGGCGAAGCTCCACACGAGATGCCCGAAATACAGGCGTCCGGGGCGGTTCGTGCGCTCCTCGACCTGCACCTGCGGATAGCGCCGCTCGTAGGTCTCGGTCACCGCGGTGCGGAAGCGCGTGAACTGCACGCTCGCCTCGAGGCCGAGATCCTCGCTGAAGTGGAACGTGTACGCGCCGCCGGCGAGCCAGCTCGACGAGTAGAGGTCGCCGCCGTAGTAGCCGCCCATGCCCGAGAGCTCGTGGCGGAACGCCTTCGTGAAGAGCCGATCCTGGACGCCGCGATAGTGCCGGCCGCCCACGAGGTCTGCCTTCAGCTCCTCGTCGACGCACTGCGCGTGGGCGACCGACGGCCACGCCACCATCGCGATCAGCACGATCGCGAGCACGCGCGATTTCGTGATGCCCATCGCAAGCGCGCCGCGTCGCATC
>JAYTZB010001601.1:0-1579 GCA_043742085.1 Polyangiaceae bacterium | reverse complement strand
CGCGGGATCACCGCCGCCCATGCGCGCGGCGACGTTGAGCTCCTTGATCAACTTGGTGAAGAGCTTCCCGCGCTTGGCGTCGAGCGCGCCCTTCTTGTGCTTGATCGTCGCCCACTTGGAGTGCCCACTCATCGTGCGCCCACCCTAATTAACCGCCAGCCGCGCGGCAAGGCTGGGCCGTCGCTTCTCAGGGCGTGGGCGGCTTCACGTGGGTGGAGGCGCGGAAGGCGTCGTCGGTGCGGTGGGTTTCGGTGACGAAGGCGTCGTACTTGTCCTTCGGGATCGTGCCCGTCGAGACTTCGAGCGTGAAGTCTTCCTCGATGGTGCTGCCCGCGACCGAGATCTTCCGCTGCGCCGAGAGCAGCGGGCCCTTGCCGTCGAACGGCCCGGGGAGCCGCGCGATCGAGGCCTTCGGCGGAAGCTCCACGCGACGTCGCACGTGGTACTGCGCCGCCTGGCTGATGGCGAGCGCGCTCTCGCGCGCGCCCTGGCTCGCATAGGCCGCGCTCAGCGTGGTCACGTACGGGCGGGGAAATACGTAGTGGATCGGATCGATGCCCGGCAGCACCCACGTGCGGGAGCCGGCGCGGCCTGGTGCGGCTCCCTCCACCTGCGCGTAGGCGGGAGCGCTGAGCTCGGCGCGGATGGCCACCTGCCAGCTGCCTTCCGTCGATGACAGCTCGACCTTCTCGACGGTCGCGAAGGGGACCCACGCCAGCGCGATGCCGCGGAGGGCGCGCTGTCGCTCGTTGCCGACGAGGCGAACGAGGGCCTCGGCGAGATCCTGCGCGGAGCGTCCGCGGAGAAGGACCGTGAGGACGCCCTTCGCGTTGCCCTGATCGTCGACGACGAGGCGCTCGTCGATCTCGTCACGCTCGCCGCCGGTGTTGGTCGCGGGGAGCGGCCCGATGGTGCCGTCGGCCCGCAGCGCGGTGCGCCCACGTAGCTCGGGAGAGATGCGGCCGGCGGGGAGGGGAGGACCGGGCACGTCGGCGTCGATCCAGATGTCCTCGGTCGTGCCGGGCTTCTGCGGATCGCTGACGTGCGCGACGGCGAGCGGATGCATGAAGCGCCCGAAATGCGGGGGAAACGCCGGGCTGTCGGAGAACGGGTCGTTCTCGGCGACCACCACGTCGGTGGGGATGCCGAGCTCGCGGAGCGCCCGGACGATGAGCCAGGTGCGGCTACCTTCGTGCGTCGCGAGCGTGGTGCGCGCCGTGACGACCTGCCCGCCGCTGCGACCGAGATCGATGTCGGCGAGCACGACGCCCGAGGCCTCCTTGACGGCCTGACCCGAGGCGGCGACCACCTTGTCGACGAGCGCGCGTGTGGGCCCGCACGGCTTCGTGGTGGTGGGCTGCGCCGCCTCGTTCGGTGCGACGCCGTTCGCGCTGGGCGGCGTACCGCCGCTCGAGCACTTGTCGATCTCCTTGGCCCACGCGGTGACCTCGGGGCTGTCGGAGTCGAGCGACGCCAGCGTCTCGCGGAGGCCGCGAGCGACGTCGGCCCACGTGGTCGTCGAGAAGCTGACGCCCACGTTGCGATCCATCTTCGGGACGCCCCACTCGACGCGGCGCAC
>JAYTZB010001600.1:0-4318 GCA_043742085.1 Polyangiaceae bacterium | reverse complement strand
CTTATCAGGCTGTCGCCTCGCGCGACGTAAATAATGCACGGTTCGTGAATGCCGGTTGGCCCGTCGACGAGAGCACCTCCCGCCAGAGCTCGCCCGCCGGATCGACGCGCTTGTCGTGCGCGAGCACGTGCTCGAGCGAGACGTGCGTGAAGCAGCGGTGCCATCGACCCACCATGACGTCGGTCTTGCCGGCGAGCCCGGCGTGCACGGCGTTCCGCGCGAGCGCGTCGCAGAAGACCGCATCCTCCGCCGAGGGTCGGGTCGCCCGCACCAGATAGCTCGGGTCGATGTACTTGAGCGCCGTGGGAATGCGCCTCTGCGCCAGGTGCGCCTCGATCGCGTGCTTGAGATAGCGGCCGACGTCCTGGCCGTCGGCATCGAAGCGGACGTTTCCCGACGCGTCCTTTGCCGCGCCGGCACCCGCGCCCGCGCCGAGGGTCCGGCTCGCGCATCCTTCGCCCACCACCAGCACCGCATGATGGCGCGTCGTCAGACGACGCTCGAGCCACGCGAGGAAGCCGCCTTCGCCCTCCAGCTCGAACCGGCTCTCCGGGATGAGGCACGCATTGACCTCGTGGCTCGCGAGCGTCGCTTGCGCGGCGATGAAGCCCGCCGTCCGACCCATCAGCTTCACGAGCCCGATGCCGTTGTGGACGCTGCGGGCCTCCGCGTGAGCGGCCTCGATGACGAGCCTCGCCGTCGCCACCGCGGTATCGAAGCCGAAGGTCTTGTCGACGAACGCGATGTCGTTGTCGATGGTCTTGGGGATGCCTACCACCGCTACCGGGAGCGACCTCCGAGCGATCTCCTCGTGGAGTGCGTGCGCGGCGCGCATCGTCCCGTCGCCGCCGATCACGAACAGGATGTCGACGTGGTGCGCGACGAGGCCGGCGACGAGCACCGGCGCATCGCGCGTGCCGCGTGACGTCCCGAGGAACGTACCGGCGTGGATGTGGATGTCACGCACGAGCGCCGGGTCGAGCGCGATCGGTCCCAGCGGCTCGTCCGCCACGAGCCCGCCCAGCCCGAAACGGAAGCCGAGGATCCGCTCCACGCCGTACGCATGACGGAGCTCGAGGACGATGGCGCGGATCACGTCGTTGATGCCGGGACAGATGCCCCCCGCGGTCACGATGCCCACGGTGACGCGCTTCGGATCGAAGAAGATGTTCTCTCGCGGCCCCGCCATCTCGAACGCACGCGGACCGTTTGCCACCGCACGATGCGGGAGCTCGATCTCGCGAAGCACGCGCGCGTCATCGGAAGTGAAGGACGGGGCGTCCTCGCTGCCCGACGGCGCGAGACGAAGCGGCGAGCGGATGGTGCGGTCGCCCAGCGAACGCACGCTCCTGTCGTGTCGCATGCGCATCGTCAGTACCGATCGAACGCGTGCGGGTGCTCCGCAGGGACGCCCAGGAGCCCGCGCACGAAGTCGACGGCCGAGACCATCCCGATCGCGTGCCCGCCCTCGTCGACGACGACGAGCTGATGCGTACCGTGCTCGGCGAGGATGCGTGCTCCCTCCTCGATGGTCGCGCCGCCCCGGACGACGCGCACCGGTTCGGTGACCGTCTGGCCTTCGTCGGCATGAGCGAGGTCACGCAGCGAGACGAGGCCCGCAGGGCGGTGCTCGTCGTCGAGCACGGGCACGGCGGTGACGCCGAACTCGAGCAGCTTGCCGCGCGCCAGCGACGGCCGATCGCCGACGCGGATGTAGAGGAGCTTCTTGTTCATGATGTCGGCGACCGTGGGCGGCATGCCGGGGTACACGCAACGCCCGCGCCACCCCGATCGCGCGCTGCCGCAGCGGTCGGAAGCCACCAAGGTTGCGTTGACGCGCAGGTTTTGCACGACGCCCGATGCCGGACTCTCGTTCTGCAGGCGGGTCAATCCATGTCGGATTGCAGGTCGAGGCCGGGGCGCATCTCGACGAAGGCCACCGCGCCGAGGTCTTCCCGCACGTACGACTCGACGACGCTGCGGAAGCGCTCGAGCCGCGAGTGCGCCGCGGGGCCGATGGGGGCCACGAGGGTGCCGCCGAGCGCGAGCTGCTCGAGGAGCGCGACCGGCATCTCGCGCGGCGCGGCCGTGACGATGATCCGATCGAAGGGCGCCGCGTCCGGCCAGCCGCCATAGCCGTCACCGAGACGCAGGTGCACGTTGGCGTAGCCGAGGCGTGCGAGGCGCTCGGCCGCGCTCCTGGCGAGCACCTCGACGCGCTCGATCGAGAACACCTCGCGCGCGAGCGTCGCGAGGAGCGCCGTCTGATAACCGCTGCCGGTGCCGATCTCGAGCACGCGCTCGTGGCCCTGGAGCTCGAGGGCCTCGGTCATGCGGGCGACGATCGAGGGCTGCGACACGGTCTGTTCGGCATCGAGAAGGATGGGCCGGTTCTGGTACGCACGTCCGAGCGGTGCGTGGGGCACGAACAGGTGACGCGGCACGAGTCGCAGCGCCTCGATGACGCTCGGCACGGTCGCGTCGCCGCGCGCGACGAGCTCGCGGACGAGCGCTTCACGCAGCGCTCGAGCCTGCGCATCCTGTGAGGTGACCGAGGACGAGCGCGGATCTTCTTCCATCGAACGCTCGCGATGCAAGCGGAAGGCCGAACCGCTCTCGCGCTCTCCGCGCGGCATCGATGTTGCTCCCGAGGGACGCATGGCTACACGATCCCAGCAGTTCCGGGCCGAGACAGAGCGCGAGGCAGCGAAGGCCAACGACGCTCCCACGACGACGACGACGAATCACGCTCCGCACGAGGCGAGCACGCACCTCGAGAAGAAGGCCGTGTACGCGCACGAGGCGGGCGTCGAGCTCGATCACCGCTCCCGCAGATCCACGCGCAAGAGCGCGAACCACGCCAAGACCGACGCCACGGTGGTCCACGCGCAGCAGATGAAGCAGAGCGCACCGGAGAACGTGTACGAGCGCAGCGCCGCCAAGGCCTACCGCGCCGGCGGAGGTGGGGCGGCCTGAGGCGTCGATCTCACGTGAGGCCAGGTGGCCACGTGAGCAGGCGGGCGTCGAGCGCCGCCAGCGTCACCTCCAGCGGCAGCTCGGTGTCGAGCACCACGCATTCCGACGCGTCGAGCTCGTCGAAGGGCTCCATGCGTGCCGCGAACGCGTCGAAGACGGCGAGCCGTCCATCCGACACGTTCGACTCGCCCTCGCGCCGTACCAGCCGCTCGCGGCACACCTCGGGCCGGGCACGGCACTCGAGCATGAGGAACGGAACCCCGTGCTCGGCCGCCAGATCGCGCGCGGCGCTGCGCATCTCTGCGCTCCGGAACGAAGCATCGAGCACCACCGGTCGCCCCGACTCGAGCACCGTCGAGCCGCGCTGCATGAGCTCGGCGTAGACGAGATCGGTCATGCCCTGCGCGTACGGTCCCTCGAACGCGGCCGAGGCGTCGTGCGTCGTCGCGGCGATGCCGGCGAGATGCTTGCGCGTGCGATCGGCGTCGATCACCGGCGCCGAGAGGCGATCGCCGACCGCCTCTGCGACGGTGCTCTTGCCCGACGCGATGACGCCGCCCACCGCCACCACCACCGGTGAGAGCAGCGAGCGCCGGCCCGCTGACAGCGCGAGAGCGAAGTGACGACGGGCATCGGCGATCGCTCGGGTGCGCGCTTCGCCGGAGGCTTGCCGCGCGGTGATCGAGGACACCTTGCCGCGGACCCAGGCCCGATAGCTCTCGTAGAAATCGACGACCGCATAAAGGTGATAGTCGTCCGCGGCGCGCGCGTAACGAGCGAGAAATCGCTCTGCGAGCTCGACGTGGCCGTGCGCGGCGAGGTCCATCGAGAGGAACGCGACGTCGGCGCAGACGTCGCCGTACCGGAAGCGGTCGCTGAACTCGATGCAGTCGAGGATCGTGAGCTCGCCCTCGTCGCCGACGTAGAGGTGGTCGAGGCGGAGGTCGCCATGCCCGTCGCGGATGCGTCCGTCGTCGATGCGACGCTCGAACGTGCGCGCTCGGTCGCGGAGGAAATCGAGCTGGCAGCGCTCCACCTCGCGCGCCTCCTCGAGAGAGAGGAACCCCTCACCGGCGGCGTCGGTCTCGGCGAAGTTGTCGCTCACGTTGCGCGTGATGGCCGCGACCGTTCCCCACCGCGCCGCCGCCGCGCTCTCCGAGCGCGCGTGAAAGTCGGCGAGCAGCACCGCGGTCGCGTCGATGTGCGCCGGCGAGAGCGTCCCGTCATGGATGCGCTGATCGGCGCGGATCGCGTCCGGCAGACGCATCATGTGCACGGCCCAGTCGACCACCTCGCCACGAGGCCCCAGGTGATGTCGCCCCTGGGCGTCGAGCCGCACCGG
>JAYTZB010001599.1:0-4313 GCA_043742085.1 Polyangiaceae bacterium | reverse complement strand
GAGGGCTTCGTGCACTCGCACGCGTCGATCATGTTCAACGTGCTCGAGCAGATCCCGCAGGTCGCAAAGCTCGTGCAGGTCGGCATCCGAGACGTGTGCGAGCAGGAGGTCGACTACTGCAAGAGCCAGGGCGCGCGCGTCCGCATGTTCGCCGACCGCGAGCTCGTGAGGCGCCGCCACGCCGGTGAGCCCTTCGTGGCGACCGCGCAGGCCATCGTCGCGGAGCTCCCTGCGGAGGTCTGGGTGTCCTTCGACATCGATGGCCTCGACCCGCGGTTCTGTCCGCATACCGGTACGCCGGTGATGGGCGGCCTCGAGCCGGCCGAGGTGATCTCCATCCTGCGAGCGCTCGCCGCGTCGGGCAAGCGCATCGTCGGCTTCGACCTGAACGAGGTCGCCCCCAACCAGCACGACGAGCACGACGAGTGGGACGGCAACGTCGGCGCGCGGATGCTCTACAAGATGATCGGGTTCACGCTCGCCAGCCAGGGCAAGGCCAAGCTCCTCGACTGAGTCGCGCGGTCAGAATGTGCGCGCTCAGAATGCGCCACGGAGCAGCAGCGCGCCCGGGCCGACGTCGAACGAGACGCTGGCCTTCGCAGCCTCCGGAGGCGTCGGTGGCCTGGAGAGCGCTGCGCTCTTGGCGACCGGATGCTCGGTCTTGTGGCCCGTGTTCGCGAGGACGGTGACGACGGCCGCGAAGCCGACGCCTGCGATGCCGACGACGAGGCCCACGTTGGCGAGCGCCACCTTCGTGTCGATGCTGCTCTTCAGCGACGGATCGCAGCTCGGCGCGCAGGTGTTGCGGAGATCGGTCTCGGCGCTGTTCGCGGACGACGCGAGGATCACCGTCGACGCGATGCCCACGGCGCCGACGCCGATGCCGACCCAGCCGAGGAGCGGAATGCGGAAGCCGTCGTCGGGCTCGGCCGGAGGCGGCGGCGGGGCGATCGGCTTCGGTGCCTCGACCGCAGCCACGACCTTCACCTGGAACGTGAGCTCGATGAGGCGATTCTTTTCACCCGGCCGGAGCAGGATCTTCTCCTCGATGGCGCGGCCGTCGGCGCGCTCGTAGCGGACCTTGTGCTCACCAGGATCGAGCGCGAGCGCGTGCGCGTCGACGGTGTCCGACACCTTCGCGCCGTCGACCATGACCTTGACGGCCACCGTCTCCTTGCCCTGGTCGTCGAGCGCGCGGAAGGTCATGGTCGGCATGTCCTTCTCGGTCTCGATCAGCCACTGGCTGCACTGCTTCGAGACCACGCTCGGGCAGGCCTTGGCCGCGCACGTGATGAACTTCTCACGCGCGGCGTTCAGCTTGCTCTCGTCGCGGAGCTTCTGCCCTTCGTCCGCGGCAGCGACGCACTCCTTCGGCCCCGCGAGGGCGTTGGTGGTCAACGAGAGCGGAGCCGCGGCGACAGCCACGGCGATCATCATCATGCGAAGGCGCATCGTCCTCACTCCGTCGATCTCACTTGAGGCACTCGGGGATGAAGTGCTGGTGACCGTTCTTGTCGATCACGTAGGGAGGATCGCAGTTGATCCGACCTGCGTTCGCCGCGCCTCCGGTGGCGCGACGCACACTCGCGGTCGCGGTCGGCGCGGTCGGCGCGACCGTGGCAGCTGTTGTGGCCGTCGCAGCCGTCGCAGCGGTGGACGCCGTCGGCGTCGCGGAAGGCGCGTCGAGCGGCGTGAACGTGGTCGAGGGCTTCGTCTCGGCAGCGACGACGTTCGCCGATTCGGCTGCCGTGGCGCCGCCGGTGGCGGACCCCGCCACCATGCCCTGCGTCGGCGCGTTCCTCTGGTTGGCCTGGCGGAGGAGAACGGCGCTCACGGTCAGCGAGCCGACGACCAGCACGCCCATCACGACGAGCGCGATGGTCGGCAGCGAGCGGGAGCGCGCTGACTCCGGGATCACCACCGGCGCGACGCCCGTGCCCGTGACGCTGGAGACACCGCTCCCGCCGCTCGCCGCGCCGATCGCGCCGATCGCGCCGGGCCCCGATACGGGCTCGGCCTTCAGCGCGCCGCTGCTCGGGAAGGGGAGCGGCGGTCGCGATCGCGTGCTCGAGCGCTCGATCTCCGCGACGATCCGCGCGCGCTCGTCGAGGAGCTCACCGCACAGACGCTGCACCCAGTCGCTCACCTCGGAGTGGCTCGCGGCACCGCCCACCGCCTCGAGCGCGCGCGCCATGTCGTGCGCGGTGGCGAAGCGATCACCGGGCGCCGCTGCCGATGCCCGGCGCACGATGGCATCGAAGGGCGCGAGCTCCGGCGCGACGGCGCTCGGCATGGTGAGCTCGTTCTTGATGATGCGCGTCAGCGCGGCGCCCTCGTTGTCGCCGGCGAACATCCGCATGCCGGTGAGCGCCTCGAAGAGCACGACGCCGGCGGCATAGATGTCGGCGGTGCGCGTGAGCGGCTGCGCGGCGAGCTGCTCGGGCGACATGTAGAGGACCTTGCCCTTGATGTCGCCGTCGCGTGTAGTGTGCACGCGTCCTGCCGCCTTCGCGACGCCGAAATCCAGCACGCGGGCCACGCCGTCGGTGCCGACGAGGATGTTCTGCGGGGTCATGTCGCGATGGACGAGCCCGAGCGGCTGACCCTTCTCGTCGATCGCCATGTGCGCGGCGTGGAGGCCCTGCAGAGCGCCCGCCACGATGGCGATGACCACGCGAGGCGGCAGCCGTTCTCCGCGGTCGCGCGCGCGCCGGACGAGACGCGCCAGCGACTCGCCGCGGATATACTCCATGACGAGAAGCAGCTCGTGCTCGCGCATGACCACGTCGAGCGTCGAGACCACGTTGGGGTGCTGGATGCGCGACGCAAGGCGCGCCTCGTCGAGGAACATCGACGTGAACTCGGCGTCGTGCGCGTACTGCGCGTGCAGCCGCTTGATGGCGACCGTCCTGAGGAAGCCGGCGGTCCCGATGAGGCGGCCCAGATGGACGGTGGCCATCCCGCCCGAGGCGATCGCGTCGTAGATCGCGTAGCGATCGACGAGCAGCGGAGCCGCGGCGGTCGGAGCGTTCTGTGCAGAAGCCCCAGTCATCCAGTGGAAAGGGTACGCAAGCGGGCGCGTCCGGACCAGTCCGTTCGGGCGAATCACGGGCGGGCTCGAGCGCCACAGCCACACTTCGGTGCGTGAACGTCGGTGTGCGCGGCGAGACCGGCCCCGCCCTGTCAGGGTTTGGCCGGCGGCATACGGAAGCTGTTATTCTCCCGCACATGCGTGCTCGTGTTGCGGTCGCCACGAGCGTGGCGGCACTTGCCTTGCTCGGTATGGCGGCCTGCGGCTTTGGCGTCGACCTCGACGGCGTCTTCGGCGGCCCTGCGTCCGAGGGCGGCATCTCCGCCGAGGGCTCGGTCGACGGCGGGACGGACGGACCTCCCGAGGCCGGTATCCCGAGCATCCCTCTCGAGCAGATCGGGATGGGCTCGAACTTCGCGTGCGGTCGGCGCAGCGACGGTACCGTCATGTGCTGGGGCGCGACCGACATCGGTGGCGAGCTCGGCGACGGCCGCCAGATCGCATCGAGCACGCCCGTCCTCGCCACGGGCATCAACGACGCGGCCGACGTCAGCGTCGGGCAGCACCACGTGTGCGTCGCGCACAAGAGCGGCACCGTCTCGTGCTGGGGCTACAACGAGTACCGGCAGCTCGGCGACGGCACCACGACGAACAGCCCCACCGCCAAGGATGTCGTCGCGCTGACCGATGTCACGAACGTCGCGGTCGGCTACGCGCACTCATGCGCGCTCAAGAAGGACGCCACCGTCCAGTGCTGGGGCGACAACAAGGCCGGCCAGCTCGGCGACGGCACCGTCGTGCCGCGCTCGCAGCCGGCGCCGGTCACCGGCCTCGCGGGCGTGAAGCAGATCGCCGCGTCCACCAGCACCACGTGCGCGCTCCTCACGAGCGGCGACGTGATGTGCTGGGGCAAGAACGACGTCGGTCAGGCCGGCGCGCCCGTGCAGCCCGCCGTGCAAGCGGCGGTGAAGGTGGCAGGTCTCACGGGCGTCACCATGATCGCGGCCGCATCGCAGTCCGAGCATTTCTGCGCCATCGCCGGCACCGAGGTCCGGTGCTGGGGCGCGGGCGGCAACGGCCAGCTCGGCAACGCGAAGGGGCAGGACAGCCCGATGCCCGTCACGGCGCTCGCCATCAACGACGCGATCGGCGTCGCCGCCGGCGGCAGGCACACCTGCGCGTGGCGCAAGGACGGCACCGTCGCTTGCTGGGGCCTCAACAACTGGCGACAGCTCGGGCTCGGCGAGACCGCGGCGACCGACGACGTCTCGTCGCCGCTCCC
>JAYTZB010001598.1:0-3439 GCA_043742085.1 Polyangiaceae bacterium | reverse complement strand
GTGCCCCGGCACCGGGCATCGCATCTGCAACGACTGCATGAAGGCCTGCGTCTTCCAGAAGCAGGAGCCGGTCAACATCCCGCAGATCGAGACGCGCGTGCTGACCGAGGTGCTCTCGCTGCCGTTCGGCCTCGAGATCTACGGCCTCCTCGCACGCTGGAACCCGCTCGACGTGCGGCGCCCGTATCCGCTGCCGTACAACGGTCGCAACGTGTGCGTGGTCGGTCTCGGACCGGCCGGCTACACGCTCGCGCATCATCTCTGTCGCGAGGGCTTCGGCGTGGTCGCGGTCGACGGGCTCAAGGTCGAGCCGCTGCCCGTCGAGCTGGTCGGCGAGCACTCGAACGGCAGGCACACGGCGCCCACGCCCGTGAAGGACTTCGGCACGCTCTACGAGGAGCTCGACGAGCGGACGCTCCTCGGCTTCGGCGGCGTCAGCGAGTACGGGATCACCGTTCGCTGGGACAAGAATTTCCTCACGCTCCTCTACATCACGCTGGCGCGCAATCCGCTGCTGCGCATCCACGGCGGCGTCCGCTTCGGCGGCACCATGACCCTCGACGACGCGTGGAGCCTCGGCTTCGACCACGTCGCGCTCGCCGCCGGCGCAGGGCGTCCGACCATCATCGAGATGAAGAACAACCTCGCGCGCGGCATCCGCAAGGCGAGCGATTTCCTCATGGCCCTGCAGCTCACCGGCGCCTACAAGAAGAGCTCGCTGGCGAACCTGCACGTGCAGCTTCCCGCGGTGGTCATCGGCGGCGGCCTCACCGCCATCGACACCGCGACCGAGCTCCTCGCGTACTACCCCGTGCAGCTCGAGAAGATCTCGACGCGCATCGATCGCCTCACCGAGGAGAAGGGCGCCGACGGCGTCCGCGCGATGTTCGACGAGGAGGAGTGGGGCCAGCTCCAGGTCCAGCTCCAGCACGCGCGCGAGCTGGAGGACGAGCGCGATCTGGCGGCCCGCGAGGGACGTGACGTGCGCCTCCAGCCGTTGCACGACAAGTGGGGCGGCGTCACGCTCGTCTATCGCCGCTCGGTGCTCGAGTCGCCCGCGTATCGCCTCAACCACGAGGAGGTCCAGGCCAGCCTCGAAGAGGGCGTCCGCTACGTCGAGGGCCTCGCGCCCGTGGAGGCGGTGCTCGACCCCAAGGGCCACATCAAGGCCGTGAAGTTCGTGCGTCTCGCCGGAGATCGCTCGGAGGTCGAGCTCCCCGCGCGAACGCTGTGCGTCGCCGCGGGCACCAGCCCCAACACGATGTACGAGAAGGAGTACGAGGGCACCTTCCTGCTCGACGCGAAGAAGCAGTACTTCCAGGTCCACACCGCGGACGTCTCCGGCCCCGAGGTGGTGCTCACGCCGGCCACCAAGGGCCTCGAAGAGGCATTCCTCGCGAGCTATCGCGGCGGCCCGCAGCAGCGCAACACCGTCTCGTTCTACGGCGACAACCATCCGTACTACGCGGGCAGCGTCGTCAAGGCGATGGCCAGCGCGAAGCACGGCTTCAAGCACGTCGCGGCGCTCTACCCCGAGGTGGCGAATTACTCGCCGGCCGATCAGCCCGCGCGCGACGCCGCGGGACGCGCGTTCTTCGACAAGATGGAGGACCTCCTCGTCGCGCGCGTCGTCGAGGTCAATCGGCTCACCGAGACCATCGTCGAGGTGGTGGTGAAGGCGCCGCTCGCGGCGCGCAAGTTCAAGCCGGGGCAGTTCTATCGCCTCCAGAACTTCGAATCGTACGCGCCCGTCATCGAGGGCACGCGCCTCGCAATGGAGGGCCTCGCGCTCACCGGCGCCTGGATCGACGAAGAAAAAGGGCTCCTCGGCACCATCGTGCTCGAGATGGGCGGCTCCTCGCGTTTGTGCGCGGCGCTACGTCCCGACGAGCCGATCATCCTGATGGGTCCGACGGGAACCCCCACCGAGATCGAGAAGGAGACCGTCATGCTCGTGGGCGGCGGCCTCGGCAACGCCGTCCTCTTCTCGATCGCGCGGGCGTTCAAGGCGCTGGGCGCGACCGTCCTCTACTTCGCCGGTTACAAGAAGGGCGAGGACCTCTTCAAGCAGGACGACATCGAGGCCTACACCGATCAGGTGATCTGGTGCACCGACTCGGGCGCCGAGATCGCTCCGCGGAGGCCGCAGGACGCGATGTTCCGCGGCAACATCGTGCAGGCCATCGTCGCGTACGGCAAAGGCGAGCTCTCGAAGAGCGGGCACAGCGAGGTGAAGCTCTCGACCGTGAAGCGCATCATCGCCATCGGCTCCGACCGCATGATGGCGGCGGTGAAGGACGCGCGGCATGGCGTCCTCCAGCCGATGCTCGACCCGCGGCACCTCGCGATCGGCAGCATCAACTCGCCGATGCAGTGCATGATGAAGGAGGTCTGCGCGCAGTGCCTCCAGAAGCACCGCGACCCCAAGACCGGCAAGGAGACGCTGGTCTTCTCTTGCTACAACCAGGATCAGGAGCTCGACTCGGTCGACTTCAAGCACCTGAACGAGCGCCTCCGCGCCAACTCGATGCAAGAGAAGGTCGCGAACGCCTGGCTCGAGCACCTGCTCGCCCAGAAACCCGACGTCATCCGGATCTAGAACGAGAAGAAGAAGACCAGAGACCGCGGAGCCACGAAGGTACGGAGCCGAGACGGAGATCAGGTTTGGCTGCCGATCTCGGCACCACACCCGAGCGAGCTCACGGGGCTCTGGGGCGAGCGCCTGTCTCGAACCAAAAAATCTCCGTGGTCGCCTTCGTACCTCCGCGTCTCCGCGGTCTCTGGTTCTTCTCTCGTCGTTAGCTCTTCTGGGTTTCGAGGAGCTCGATGAGCTTGGCCTTCGTCGTGACGCCGACGTGGGAGGCGGTCTTCTCGCCGGCGCGGAAGACGGCCAGCGTCGGGACGCCGCGGATGCCGTACTTCTGTGCGACGCCCGGCGCGTCGTCGATGTCGACGGTGACGATCTTGTACTTGCCCACGGTCTCGTCGGCGAGACCGGCCACGACGGGCGCGAGAGCCTTGCACGGGCCGCACCAGGTAGCGCCGAAGTCGACGAGCACGGGCTTGTCGGCCTTCAGGACCTCAGCCTCGAAGCTTGCATCATCGACGACGACCACGTTCTTGCTGTTTGCCATGACGAATAAGGTAACCGGCGCGACGGTTCTTACAGCGCCGGAATCGGAGTAAGAAGTGACGTACTCGACACCTGAACCGCTCGACGTGGCCCCGATGACCCTGCGATCGCCCGCCTCGGAGCCCCCTCCGGGACCCTCTTCCGGCCCGGATGTGCTCGGAATCTTGAGTGATCTCGCCCGGAGTGGCCGCGCGGACCTCGTCCGCGCCGCCCGGCGGGAAGGGGCGGGCCCCGAGGACGCCGTCGAGGCCGTACAGGATGCACTCTGCACGTTTCTCCAGGTCGCGCAGCGAAAAGAGGTCCCCG
>JAYTZB010001597.1:0-3953 GCA_043742085.1 Polyangiaceae bacterium | reverse complement strand
CCGCGTCGACCGCTCCTTCCGGCTCGGCGAGACGACGCGCCTCTTGCTCTTCGTGGACGTCCAGAACGTCACCAATCGCGCGAACGCCGAGGAGATCATCTACTCGGCGAGCTTCCGCCAGCGCGGCACCATCAGCGGGCTGCCGACTGTCGCCGTCATCGGCGGGAGGGTCGACTTCTGATGCACCATGCTCGCCGCCTAGCGCTCGCCGTCATCGGCGCCGTACTCGCGACCGCCGTGCCGTCGTGCAAGCCCGACTTCGGCGAGCGCACGTCGCTCGTCGACCGAACGCAGATCATCGCCGTACGGGTCGAGCCGCCGGAGGCGAAGCCTGGTGAGCCGGTCACGACCTCGCTCCTCGTGGTCTCGCCGAACGGCCCCGTCGATGCCCCGCCGGCGAGCTGGGCGTTCTGCGCGACGCCGAAGCTCCTGACCGAGAACGGCGCGGTCAGCGCGGCCTGCCTCGCGAACGGCGTCGTCCCGATCGGCGACGCGCGTGGCGGCGTGAGCGCGGTGCTGCCCATGAGCGGCTGCTTCGACTTCGGGCCCGAGACCCAGTCCGCCGAGGTCAGGCCGCGCGACGCCGACGTCACCGGCGGATTTTTCCTCCCCATTCGTGCGCGGATCGCGGGCGACGGAGTGGACGCGCCGATCGCGTTCGGGTTCGCGCGCCTCGTATGCAACCTCGCCAATGCGCCCGCCGATCTCGCCACGCAGTTCCGCGCCCAGTACCAGCGGAACAAGAATCCCACGCTGCTGCCGATCGATCTCCACCTCGACGGCGCCTCCAGCCCTGCCGCCCTCGATGCGATACCGCGGGGCGCACGCGTCGTCCTCCGCGCGTCGTGGCGCCCCGAGGACGCCGAGGCCTACGCGCTGTTCGACGTGCAGAACCAGGTCATCGTGACGCGTCGCGAGAGCCTGCGCGTCTCGTGGTTCACGACGGCGGGAAGCTACGCGCAGGACCGCAGCGGGAGGAACGACGACGAGCCCGAGTCGTTCACCGAGAACACGTGGACCGCCCCCGACGAGGCGCGGGTCTCGCACCTCTCGTTCGTGCTCCGAGATGCGCGCGGTGGAATGGACTTCACGACCCTGGCCGTGACGACGCGCTGACGTTCACTTCGGTCCGGGCGACGCGCAGTGGCCGTTGATGCAGTCGACACCAGCGGCAGCACCACAGCAGTCGGCAGCGATCGAGCACTTCTCGAGCTCCTGCGCGCAGCCCACCGGCTTGTCGCTGCACTGAAAGGAGGTGGCGCCGTCGGCCTCGCTCACCTGACGGCAGTAGCCGCCGCAGCACTGATCGCCCGTCTCGCACGACTGGCCATTCGCATGGCAGGCGTCGAGGGCCCAGAAGGCCCGCATGTTCCCCGTGCCGAGCTCCTGCCCGGGCAGGTAGAACGCGGGGTGGCTGCGGTCCTTGCCGGGCGTGGCGTTGATGTCGATGGCCGCGACCCAGAGCTTCTTCCGCGGGCTCAGCTCGGTGGTATTCGAAGCGTCCTTGCCCCAGGGATCCTGGGTGTCGGGGATCTGGTTGCCGTAACAACGACGGCTGGTGAAGATCACCCAGAAATAGCCGCCTGACGCGACAGGCAACACCGTCGGCTCGAAGTTGAAATGCGCTTCTGCGGATTCGCCATATGGCAAATACGTAGCGCCATATGCGGTATCGGTACCGGCATATCCATTCAGCGCGGGGACGTAGAATCGCTGCTTGCCCGCGACGTCGACGAGCTCGATGTCGGCGTGATGGGCCTTCTGCGTCCCGAAGTCGTCGCCGGCGTGGAAGACGACCGACTTGGAGTCCGGCAGGAACGCAGGCCAGGCGACGAGGCTGCTGCCGGTCCATATCGAGCCGAGCGTGGTGAACTTGAGCGTGCTCTGGTCGAAGGCCATGGCGCCGAGCGTCTTGCCGTTCGGGTCGGCCACGCGATCGTTGAAGACGATGAACTTTCCGTCCGGTGAGAACGAGGGCATCTGCGCCTCGGCCACCGCCGACCAGCCCGTCACGCCAGGGACCGCAGCGCCAGTCTTCGGATCGAGCAGCGCCGAGTAGGCGCCGCTCGCCGTCGTCAGCCCGCGGATGCCGCCGTGCTGGTTGGAGTGCGTCATCATGTACTTCGCGTCGGGCGTGAGCGCGGCGAACGAGAAGGCGCCCTTCGCCTGCGAGAAGCCAGGCGTGGCCGCACCGGTGGCGTCGACGTTGAAGACGCCGCTGTTGAGCGGGTCACCGCCTCCCCAGGAGACGCCGCTAGCGATGACGGTGCCATTGGCGCTGACGCTGTGACAGACCGTGCATCCACCCTCGATGACCTGCGCGTCGACGGTCGACCCGGGGCGCACCTTGAGGAGCGCGCCGCTGTTGCCGGCCTGCGGCGTGTTGTAGGTGTTGTAGTAGACGGTGCCCTGCAAGCTGGCGGGCGCGATGGTCCACGTCTCGACGATGGGTCCGACGACGACCGAACCGGTCTTCTTGGTGAGCGAGACCTTGACGGTGTCGGTGCCCGCCGCGCTGTCCGTGATGGTCTTCCAGCGCGCCTCGGCGAGCTGGACCTGTCCGGGGTTCGACGCACCGAAGAACGCGTCGTACTGGAAATGCAGAGACTTGAAGCGAACGAGCGTCTGCGTCGGCGTCGCGCCGGCGAACTGGATGAGCGGCGAGCGGAGGCCGCGCGGGAACACTGTCGCGTCGTAGGGGTACAGCCACTTGAGCGCGGGGTCGCCGGCCAGCGGACCGCCCGCGACGAGGAGCGCCTGGTCGGCGGGCGACAGGCCGTTCGCATCGACCAGCGAGACGTTCACGGTGACGGACGTCGTCGCCTGACTCGACCCGGCAGTCGCGATCACCGTCGCAACGCCGCCGACCACACCGTTCGCGGTGAAGAGGCCGGTTCCAGTACCGATGGTGCCGAGCGTCCCGACGTCGAGGGACCACGACACCGGTACCTCCTGCTGGGTCCCCTTGAGGTACGCGTGGAACTGCTGCGTGACCGGAGCGCCGCTCGCCGTGAGGACGGGATTCGCGGGCGCGATCTCGAAGGCTCCGACCGATGCCTCGCCGGCGCCGCCTTCGTTGACGAAGCCGGACGTGCCCGAGCTACCGGGATCGCCGCCATCGGGTCCGGTTCCGTCTCCGAACGTCGAGCCGCTGTCGCTACCGCAGGCTGCGATCGCAGCGCCCGTCCCGAGTGTGACGACGAGCGCGATCATCCAACGTGTCATGGCCGTCAGTTTACAGGGCCGATCGTGCTCGTCGAACAAACCTGACGATCGGGAGGTAGAACCCACATCGGGCCGGAAGTAAGGAATCGCTCGCGCGCTCAGCGGAACGGGCCGGCGCTCGGGAGCGGCGGCGTGAGCGCGTCGACGACGGCCACGACGCCGTCGATCATCTTGCCGAGGCGCGCCGGCGGAACGACGCCTTCCGCGGCGACGAGCACCTCGGCGTCGTTGAGGACCAGGTCGGACGCATCACGCGCGAGATCGAGCAGCGATGCACGCAGCCGCGCCTGCTTCAGCAGCTCGCGAACCCGCACCGCATCGAACGCCTCCACGCGAAACACGCGATGCCAGTCCGCGTCACCGAGCTCGAGGCCTTCGGCGCGCCAGAAGATCCCGAACAGCGGCGGACGTCGCCCGCGCTTCACGTAGACCCCGCAGGCCAGCGACGCGCGGAACATGGCGCGCACGGTGGTGTGGACGCCGTCGGCCGCCGATTCGAGGAGCACCTCGACGGCGACCCCGCCCACCCTGCCGAACGCATGCCAGCGATGCGGATCGAAGCCGAGACCGCGCGCGGCGACCTCCTTCGCCCACCCGCTCTTCGCCGGCCCCTCGCCGGTCCGTTCCGGGAGCGCCGCGGATCGCGCCGACAGCTCGCGAGCAATGGTGGTCGCGATCTCGAGCTGTCCTTCGAGCCGACCTGGCGCGTAGCCATGACCTGGGGTCAT
>JAYTZB010001596.1:0-1588 GCA_043742085.1 Polyangiaceae bacterium | reverse complement strand
GCTCAGAGCGGGTCGAACGTCGCGATCACCACGCGGCCACGCTTCACGCAGGCGATCCGCGAGCCGTCGTCGACGGTCGTGCACTGCTTGAGATCGCCGTAGGGCTCGAGCTCGGGCGCCCGATAGCGCGCCGACCGCGTGGTCTTCACCAGGACGCCCTCCTTCGTAGCGATCGCCATTGCGCGTCCGCCCGCCGACCGCGGCGAGCCGAACGGCGGCATCTCGCCGAGCGGCGACGCCATCACCGATGCGGCCGACGCCTCCGGGCGTACGAGCAGGGGCTGGCCCGCCACCAGCGCCTCGAGCCCTCGTGCTCCCCACGCGATGGGGATGGTCGCCGCCGCCTCGCCCCGGCCACCGGCGCAGCGGCTCCCGAGGGGCGGCGCGATCGGCAGCAGCACGTCGCGCATCTCGCTCTCGCCGCCGGTGGGCGCGAACGTCGCGCGCAGGCCGACGCCTTCGCACGCATGATAGGCCTCGAGCCATCGACTGTTGCCGTCGGGCGAGAGCACCTGCGTCGGCCATGCCGGCATCTCGGCATCCGCGGACTCACCGGTCTCGGGATCGACGCGCAGCACGGCGCTCGGCCCGCGCACGAGGAGCTTGCCGCTCGGCTCGAAGCCCAGCGAGCCCCACTCGGGATGCGGCGAGCGCGTCGCCGGCAGCGTGATGCCGGCGATGCGGGCGCTCTTGGCCGTCACGAACGGCGCGATCTCGGCGAGCAGCTTCGCGATCTCCGCGGTCCGGGCTGCGGTCTTCGTCGCGGGCGCGACCTGCGCGATGTCGGCGGCCGCGATCGCGCGTAGCGCATCGCCCTGGGCCACGAACGCGCGGACCTCGGCCACGCCGGCGTCCTCGAGGGGCTTGCTCGAGCCGCACGAAACGGCGCCCGAGTGATTTCCGCCCGCGAGGCCAGCGAGCTTCACGAGCCGCGGCGCGCCGCCTTCGACGCACATCGCGCGGTAGAGCATGCGCATCTGCTGCACGAGCACCGGCACGGTGGCGGCCTCTCGCGGCTTCGATGCGCGCGCCGTCGCTTGCGCGGCGATGACCTTGAGCGAAGCCTCTGGCTCGTCGGTATCGCGGCTCGGGCCTGCCGAGCGATCGAAGAACGCCACCTTCGCCGTCAGCTTCGGACCCGGCTCGAAGGGCGGCCCTCCGCCCTCGATGGTCAAGCGCAGCGTCACGTCGTCGATGCCGTCGTGATCGCGATCGTCGGCGTCGACGTCGATCGCGAGCTTCGGTGCGCCCGGTGGATCCATGATCGCGAGGTCGAAGGCGACGGCGGGGTTCTTCGCAAGGCGCACCACGAAGAGCGCGCGCGTCGAGGGCCCTCGCGTGCACGTGGTGCCGAGCTCCGCGAGGGCCGACCGCGGACCGATGCGCTCGAGACGAGCGAGCGGGGTGCACGCGGCGTCGATGCGCGGCGGCGGAGCGGTGGCGATCACCGACGGGGCGGCGGGGGACGACGAGCCCGCGTAAAACACGATCTCCGCAGCGCCGGCGTCGTTCGGCTTGCCGGGCGGCGCGCCTGCGATGACGAGCGGGCGAACGAGGGCGAGCGCGTCCTTCCTCCCGTCGCCGTCCA
>JAYTZB010001595.1:0-1797 GCA_043742085.1 Polyangiaceae bacterium | reverse complement strand
GGCGCTTCCCAACGTGCGACCCGGAAGCCCCGTGGCCGGATCACGAGCGGCGATCAACGCGTCGTACCTATCGTCGGATGGACCGAGGTCGATCGACTTCGCACGCCACCCTCGCGGCGAAGCTGCGACCTCCTCGAGAATCACCGACGCTCCAACCACGGGTTCGAACCCTTTGCAGGCCGAGCGCCCGAAGCGAACGCGGTCGCCATTCGCGAGTTCGAGCAGGCCGACGGCATCGGCGATGTCATAGGACGCGATCTTGGCCCGTGCGGGGAGAGAGGGTGCGGGAAGACTCGGAGCCACGGGCGGCGCCGGCGGGGGCGGTGCGGTCTTTTTGGCCCTGGAGAATCGATCGAAGAATCCCATGCGGGGCAATTCTCTGCGCAAACAAGGGCCGCACTCCGAGCGAAAGTCGCGTGGTTTCCGCTCGTCTCGCGCGCGCGGCGCAAGCGGTCGGAGGCATCCGCGTAGAAGCGCTACGATCGGCCGCGGGGAGTCCGTTGCACAACCTGTCTTCCGAAGTTCTCGCCACCCTCGTCGGCATCTCCGAAGATGCCGCGTTCGTGAAGGATCGCGACGGCAGGTACCGGGCCATCAACGCGGCGGGCGCCCGCATCCTCGCGCGGAGCGTCGCAGAGGTCGTCGGGCACACGGACGCCGAGCTATTCGCGGTATCGAGCGCGGAAAAGATGATGCGGCGCGACCGCGCGATCATGGAGGCGGCGACCACGGTTACCTACGAAGACTCCGCGATTGTGGATGGCCAGCCGCGATGGTTTCGAAGCACCAAAGGGCCCACGCGAGACGCAGACGGAAACGTCGATGGACTGTGGGGTATTTCGCGTGACGTCACCGACGAACGGCGCGAACGCTTCGCGCGCGAACGGCTCTTCGTCGAGGACCATGAGCCGCGCGGGGACGACGACGGCACCGACGCGAAGCTCGCCCATGTCGAACGACTCGCCAGCCTCGGCCGCCTGGCAGCCGTCGTCGCGCACGAAATCCGCAATCCGCTCGGCGTGATTCGCAACGCAGCAGCACTCGCGAAGAAGCGCGCGGTCACCTCGGACGGGCCCGCCCTCTTCGACATCATCGAGGAAGAGGTCGTGCGATTGAATGGTCTCGTGGAGGACCTCCTGGACTTCGCGAGGCCGTCGGCAAGCGCGTTCTCGACAAAGCGTATCGCTCCCCTCGTCAAAGATGTGCTCGATCGAGTGTTGCTTGGGCAGACGCCGGAGCATGTCGAGGTCCGCCTCCTCGGCCTCGACAGTCCGGCGAGCGCCGCGGTCGACGAGCGCCTTTTCGTTCGCGCGCTCGTGAACGTGCTGCAGAACGCGTTCGAGGCGATGCCGACGGGAGGGGTACTCACGATCGAGATCGCCGTCCACGAACGGACAGCGCGGCTGACGATCTGCGACTCCGGCGGAGGGTTCACGGCGAGCGCGCGCGAGCACCTCTTTCAGCCGTTCTTCACGACGAAGGCCACCGGGACGGGGCTTGGTCTCTACGTCGTCAAGCGCATCATGGACGACCACGGCGGTGAGGCGTCCGTCGCCTCCACCGAACAAGGAACGACCGTCTCGCTTCGATTGCCGCTCGTCTGACGGCGCCGCCCTCTCACGATCGAGCGCGGCGGCGGCCGCACCGAACGAAGGCGGGCCGGCTGCCGATGGGGCGGACCACTTGCTCGATGGCGGGCCGCCCCGCCGCCGCCGCCGACCACGATGAGCATCGCGTTCACCGGCTCGCATGCGACGGACCGCGAGGCCAAGCGGCTCGCCGCGTCGCAGCAGCTGA
>JAYTZB010001594.1:0-2541 GCA_043742085.1 Polyangiaceae bacterium | reverse complement strand
CGCTCGAGGGTGATGTGGACGTCGGCGCGCTGGCCGATCGCGAGCCGCGCAGGCGCCTGTGCGAGCAGGACATCGACGAGCACCTCGTGGGTCTGTCGGTCGACCTCGCGTCCGATGCGGTCGACCGTGCCGCGGAGGGGGTCCCCTGACTCGCCGAGCATCGCGACCTCGGCGGGCATTCCTTCACGAAGATCAGCGAGCGTCGACTCGTCAACCGCCGCGCGCGCCCAGAGTCGATCGACCGCGACCACCCGAAGGACGGTGCTGCCGACCACTACCGTATCGCCTGGGTCCTTGAACCTCCGGATCACGACCCCGTCGAACGGGCTGACGAGCACCGCGCGCGTCAAGGTCGCCGCCTTCGATTCCGTCGCGCCGCCCGCGACGGCGATCTGGTTCACAGCCTCGCCTTGGGCCGCGTGCGACCTGTCGACGTCGGCGCGCGCGAGCGAGAGCTGCTGCTCGGCCAGATCGAGATCGCGGGCATTCACCGTGCCCGATGCCGCGAGCGTCCGGATGCGCACGGCCTCTTGCTGCGCGAACGACAGCGTCGCCTGCGCGCGGCGCTCGTCGGCGGCGAGGCGCGCCGTCGCCGCCTTCGCGAGCGAGATGCCGGACGACGCTGCATGCACGTCGGCGTTCAGCTGTCCGGGCGCCAGATGGGCCAGGATCTGGCCTAGCGTCACGCGGTCGCCTTCGTCGACGAGGACGTCGCTCACGCGCCCGACGAGATCGAACCCGAGCTGAACCTCGCGGCGACTCTCGATGGTCGCACGCCCGAACACCTCGCGGACGACGTCGCCCTGGTCGACCACCGCTCGGTGAACGGGGATCGGTGCGACGATGCGATGCCGCACGACGAGCGCGAGCACGAGGACGATCGGAAGGACCTTGAGCCACCCGAGGTAGCGCCGTACCTGGGCTGCGCTCGGGCGCAAGGCGTGCACCGGCCGCGCAGACGGTTCACGCGAAGCGTCGGAGAGCGCGATGGGCAAAGCCATGCGGCACCTACTGCAATGCCGGAGCCAGCGCCGCGCCACGCCGCATCGCTCTTCCGTCTCGCAGCACGACGATCTCACCATCGCCGAGCGGCTGCCAGCGCTCTTCGCTCAGCGGTACGCTCGCGAGAAGCGCCACCTGTTGGCTCTCGTCGGCACCGATCGTGACTCCGTTGAGCGGAGCGCAGTCGCCGCGAGCGTTGCAGCTGCGACAGAGCAGATGGAGCCCCGGCGGCTTGATTTCGCCGGTCGCGGACATGCGACGATGCCCGTGCGCGAAGAGCGCATCGCCGTCGGAGTAGAGAAAGTTCGCTGGACCGAGCTCGCGGAGCGCAGCCGCAAACACGGTGACGACAGCGAGGCGGGTCTCGAGGCTCGGAACGCCTGCGCCCCACGCCGGCGCCATCCGCTCGAGCAGAGCGCAGAAGGCGTGCTCCGAGTCGGTATCGCCTACCGTCCGGAAGCGACGCGCCGGAAATCGCCCGTCGCGCTCGATGCCCGGGAGCATGCCGTTGTGAGCGAAGAGGTGGACGCGGCCGCCGAGCTCACGCGTGAAGGGCTGCGTGTTGCGCAAGAGCCGCGGCCCCTGCGTTGCGCGGCGGATATGAGCGATGACGAGCGCACTCCGGATCTCCTGGCGCTGGAGGAATGCGAGGCATGCGCTGTCGTTCGCGGCGCCCGGCTCGCGAATTACCAGCGCGTCGCCCTCCTGCGTGAACGCGATACCCCAGCCGTCGCGGTGCGGACCGCTCCCGCCCCCGTGACGCGCCAGTACATCGAGCGACAGCCGAACCGTCGTCGGGAATAGCGCCGACATCGCAAAGAGCTCGCACATTCACGTCGAGCCACGAACGTGGACGGCGACATCGATGCCTTCGCGCACCGACTGCGTGACCGTGCAGAACTCCTCGAATGCGGGAATGCACGCCTCGAGTGCCGCGGCGTCAGCCCCGGGGGCGTCGACGGTCACTGCGATGCGACCGACCCGAAGCCGCTTCGCCTCGTTACGCACGATCTCGACGTCGACGCCCGCGCGCACGTTCGTGAGCACGGCACCGCGCCGCTTGGCGCAGAACACGAGGCTTGCTGCGAGGCAGCTCCCGATGGCTGCCGCGAGGAGTCGAACGGCGTTCGGCGCGGCATCGCGTCCGAGCGGCGCCGGCTCGTCGACGCGAATGTCCGCGTATTGCGCCCTATCCAGCCGCACACGGAACTCGAAGCCGTCGACCTGCTCGATCGCGATCGCGAAGTGCTCGGCGACCTCGCCTGTCGCCTCCCTCGTCACGGGTGCGGGCTCGCCCAGCCGCGCGCGACCGGACACGTCGTGATCCCGAACAGCCGATAGATCGGGCAGGAGCCGATCGCTCCCGTCACGAGCAGGACCAGGCCGACGAGACCCCATAGGGTCTGCGGGCCGACGAACACGAGAGAGAGCAGGACGATGCCGAGCACGACGCGCATGGCGCGGTCGGCGGTGCTTTCGTTGGCGAGCATGGTGAGTTCCTCTGCACGTGGCGGACTGCGACGAACGTGCCATCCGCGG
>JAYTZB010001593.1:0-4007 GCA_043742085.1 Polyangiaceae bacterium | reverse complement strand
GAGCGACCTTCGCCGCGACGAGAGACCAGCGCCTTCACGAGGGACCTCCGTCGACGGCCTTGGGTGAGCGCGGACCTTCGAGCTGACCGGCGAGGCGTCCCTCGGGCGAGCTCGCCAGCACCTCGTTGATGAGCGCCGCGGCATCGAGCACGAGGCCGACGCGCTGATCGCCGAGGTCCGTCGCTCCGGCGAGACCGCGCGCCTTCCTCAGCGATTTTCCGAGCGCCTTGATCACGATGTCCTGCTGGCCGACGAGCTTGTCGACGATGAAGCCGACGCGGCGATCGGCGACGGTGGCCACGATGCAGTAGCTCTTCGCCTTGCGACCGGGGCGCACCTCGGGAGGCTTCGGCGTGGGCGCGGACTCGTTGATCCAGACGCCAGGGCGCCAGCCTTCGAGCTGGAACAGCTTGGCGAGGCGAACGATGGGGAGCGTCGCTCCGCGTTGGGTCATCACCTCGCGTCCCTCGAAGGTCTTGATCATCGAGTCGTCGAAGACGATGGCCTCCTCGACGCTCGCGAGCGGCATGCAGAAGGTGCGTCCTGCCACCTCGAGCATGAGCACGCTGATGATGGCGAGCGTGATGGGCAGCGTGATCGTCATCTTGGTGCCGATGCCGACCTCGCTCGAGATGTCGACGACGCCGCCGAGCTTCGAGATGTTGGTCTTGACGATGTCCATGCCGACGCCGCGCCCCGAGAGCGCGGTCACGTCGTCACGCGTGGTGAAGCCCGGCTGGAAGACGAGCGAGAGGACCTCCTTCGAGCTCATCTCGCGCGCCTCGGACTCGCTCACGAGGCCGCGACGCAGCGCAGCGGCGACGATCACGGCGGGGTCCATACCCTTGCCGTCATCCTCGATCTCCAGGACGACGTGATTTCCCTTCTGGAATGCATTGAGCGCGATGGTGCCGACCGCCGGCTTCCCCACCCGCATGCGCTCGTCCTTGTCCTCGATGCCGTGGTCGATGGCATTCCGGATCATGTGCATGAGCGGATCGGAGAGCTCCTCGACGATGAGCTTGTCGATCTCGGTCTCCGCGCCGGTGATGACGAGGTTCACCTGCTTGTCGTGCTCGCGCGAAATCTGCCGGACGATGCGCGCGAGCTTGTCGAACACCTGGCCGAGCGGAACCATGCGGACCTCGAGGATGCCGTTCTGCATCTGCGCGAGGTGGCGATCGAACGATCGATGGAGGCGATGGAGGTCGGGGGCGATCTCCTTGAGATCGGGATCGAGTCGAACGCGCTCCGAGAGACGCGCGACGACGCCGCGCACGATGGCGAGCTCACCGACGATGTTCATCAGGTGATCGAGCTTGCGGATGTCGACGCGAACCGTCTGCGTCACGCTGCGTAGCGTGAGCTCTCGGCTGCCGGCCGAACCGCTGGAGCCGCCGCTCGTCGTGCCGCCCACGAAGCCGGCGCCGGGGATGACGGGGAGCGGAACGCCAGGGAGGCCGCCGGGCGGATAGGTGCCGGGCTGGGCGTACTGACCAGGCTGAGGCGGGAACGAAGGTGCTGGAGGCGGCGCGGAGGTGCGCGTCGAGCCGCCCGCGGCGTTGATCTCGTCGAGCAGCGCGTCGCCGGCCGAGGTCGTCGGCGGGCCCATCGACATGCCGTACGGATCACCGAGGGTGCCCTGCCCTCCGTGCGTTCCAGGCGTTCCGAGCGTACCAGGGTCGGGCGGCGGCGGCGGAATGCTCGCCGCCGGGTTCGGCGAGCCGTCGCGCCGGCGGACCTCCTCGACGGTGATGTTCGGACCCGCGACCGCAGGGCGCAGGACACCGAGGCTCGCGCGGCTCGCCACGAGGATCTCGAGCTCGACGCTCTCCGCGTCACCGCCCTCACCCGTCGGCAAGAACGTGATGATCTCGCCGTGTGGTCGCGTCTTCGCCTTGAGGTCGTCGAGCGCGGAGTCGATGGTCGCGAGCTGGAACTGCACGCGCATCCGGTAGAGCGAGAGCCCCGCCTGGAGGTTGGTGCGAAGGCGGTGCTCCTCGTACTCGGTGAGGACGCCGAGGAGGCCGGGGTCGAGCTCGTATTGCGCGACGACGCTGCCGCCGCCCCCGCCCTTCTGCTGCGCCACCTGACCGAGCGAGGCGAGGAGCGCCTTCACCTCCTGCGCGGGCTCCGGCGCGTCGCCCTTCGCGGCGGCGAGGATGCGGCCGTACAGCTCGACGGACTGGAAGAGCAGATCGAGGACCTGCGACGTGAGCTCGATGCGCCCGAGCCGGAGGTCGTCGAGGAGGTTCTCGAGCTCGTGGGACAGGCCGCTCATCATCGCCGCGCCGAAGAGTCCGGAGAGGCCCTTGAGCGTGTGGACGGCGCGGAAGACGTCGTTGACGAGCTCGGCGTCGCTGCCGCCGCGACGACACACGTCGTCGAGCGCAAGGAGATCGCGGCTCAGGCCGTCGACGATCTCCTGGGCCTCCGAGAAGAACTCCTCGCGTGCCTTGTCGCCCGCGCTCTCGCCGCGTCCACCACCACCGCCGACGTTCTCAGCCATCGCTCACCGCAGACGCGGGCGGCAGGGGGGGCAGGGGCGGCAGGGGACCGAGCAGCCGCGCGCACGTCTCGCGCATCAGCTCCGGCGAGAAGGGCTTCGGCACGTACGCGTCCGCGCCGAGCTTCTTGCCTCGCTCGACGTCGCGCTCGGTCGCCTGGGTGGAGATGATGACGAGCGGCGTCGTTCGGTACTGCTCGGAGCGACGGATGAAGTGAATGAGCTCGAGCCCGTTCACGTCGGGCATGTTGATGTCGGTGATGATCAGGTCGTAGCGAGCGCGCGGGAGGAGGCGCATCGCGTCGAAGCCGCTCTGGGCCTCGGTGACCTCGACCGGGCCCATTGCCGCCGCGGACGCGGGGTCCTCCAGGATCGCGCGCACGAACGAGCGCGTCGACGCGGAGTCTTCGACCACGAGGATCCGTCGCACCCACTCAATCTATCAGGATGCGAGCTTCCACCGGGAGATTTGGCGGTAGACTCGCAGGCGTGGCGGCCCTCGCACCTCCCTCTACTGCGGCTGCGCTCGTCATCGGGAACGAGCTGCTCTCGGGGAAGGTCGAGGAGGCGAACGTGCACGTCCTCGCCCGTACCCTGCGCGGCCTGGGCGTCGAGCTGCGCCGTGTCGTGATGATCCTCGACGACATCGACGAGATCGCGCGCGAGGTGAAGGCGCTCTCGACGACCCACGACTGGGTCTTCACCTCGGGCGGCGTGGGCCCCACGCACGACGACGTCACGGTGCTGGGCGTGGCGAAGGCCTTTGGCGTCCGTGCCGTCGAGGACCCGGTCCTCGCCAAGATGCTGCGCGACCATTACAAGGAGCGATGCACGGCCGGCCACCTGCAGATGGCGCTCGTGCCGGAAGGCGCGACGCTCGAGGCGAGCGACGAGATCCGCTGGCCCACCATTCGTTTCCAGAACGTCTGGCTCATGCCGGGCGTCCCGGAGATCTTCCGCATGAAGCTCCCCGTGGTGGTGGGCCGGATCGGCAGCGGCACGAGCTTCGTCTCGCGCGCCGTCTTCACCAAGATGGATGAAGGCGATCTCAAGCCTCTGCTCGACGCGATCGTCGCGCAATTTCCGGACGTCGGCGTCGGGTCCTACCCGAAATGGCAGGACCCGACCTACCGCACGAAGCTCACGTTCGACGGTCGTGACGCCGCGCGCGTCGACGAGGCGCGCGACGCCTTCGTCGCCCTCCTCCCCGAAGGTGAACCGCAGCGTCTGGAGTAGTCCGGCTCAGGCCTGGAGCTTGGTGGCGAGCTCGCCCACCACCTTCGCGCGCGCATCGAGCCAGCGCGCGCTGGCCTCGAGCCCACGTTTCGCCGCGCTCAGGCTCTTCGCGGCCCACGCGGTGACGGTGTCGAAGACCCCGTCGACGAGCGACTCCGCCTCCTTGGCGGTCGCGCCGGCGGCGGTCGCGATGGCGGCGGTGGCCTCCGTGGCGACGGTCTTCGTGCTCTCGGTGGCGGCCGCGGTCTTGTCCTTGTGCTTGCTC
>JAYTZB010001592.1:0-5263 GCA_043742085.1 Polyangiaceae bacterium | reverse complement strand
CGCGAGCCGAGGATGCTCGCGCCTGGCGCGTCCTTCGTCTTCGATCGCGCGCTCGACTGTGCGCTTCCTCTCGTCGGCGCCTACGCGGTGCACGTTGGCGTGTCGTTCGGCAGCGGTGCCTGGAGTAGCCCTCGCGAGGTGCGCTCGTTCAACTTGACGGTGACAGCGCTGCCGAACATCGCGCCACGGGAGATCGACGGTCTCCCCGGGCTGTGGGCCGCCATTGGCTCGAGCACGACCCAGCTCACTGGCGCGGGCTACGGCCGCACGGTCCTCGCGATCGTGAATGCTACGCGGTCACCGATCGAGACGCCGCGCATGCGTCTCGCGCTGCGCGTCTACAAGATCGGGAGCCCGATCCCATGCGAAGACGAGCCGCTGGCCCTCAGCATTCCCGACGTGCTCGGACCGGGGCAGACCCACTACGAGCCAATCGAGGTCTCGTGTCTCGGCCTGTCGGTTCGCGGTACGTACGACATAGCGGCGCGCCTCGTCATCCCGCGCGTCGCGGAGGACGATCGCGAGATCGCGATCGGACGGCTGCGCGTCGAAGTGATCGCCGTTCCGGTGGTCCCCGACTCGACGCTCTGGCGTTGACTCGCGATCCTCACGGAGCCGCGCGAGGGGGACCACGTTCGACATCGACAACCGGCACCGATGTTGTTCGATCGAGCATGGCCACATCACGGCACAGCACTTCCGCGGTGGAGCGACCTGGATGCCGCGCGGAGGTGGATCGGTCGCGCGTTGCGATAGAGGGTCGCCCCGCTCACCGAGTCGTCCGTGGTGTGGATGACGACCAGCCGATCCACCGCGCCCTCCAGCGCGGCACAGGCGCCCCAGGTGGCGACCGGCGTGGCGACGATCAACGCTGACGCTCCGCGTCGGCGCAGGACGTCGCAGGCGGCGAGGATCGACCACGGCTCGTCGATCGCGTCCGTGACGATCACGACAGGTCGATGCCAGACGTCGCCGATCCAGAGGCTTCCACTCAAGGCGGTGGACTCGTCGGCAAGCACCGACTTTGCTCGAGCGAGCGCGCGGTCGCGGTCAGGATCGACCGGCGCGCGCGCGAGCTCTTCGGGATCTAGCCGGACCGTACCGTCCTCACAAATTCCGCCGAACGCCGCGCCATCACGACCGACCGAGGCCGTGAGCAGCACATCTGGCCTCTCATCGAAGCTCCGTCCCAGCTCGGCGGCGATGACGAGCGCGTCTCGAGTGATCGCGACAACGGCCGGAGCTGCGGCGCGCAGATGCGCCGTTGCGGCGGCGAGCACCCGGCCCGCGTCGATGCGGTCCTCGAAGCGCCACGGATGCAGGGTAAGGACGGGTACCGGCGAGAGACGCACCACCTTCTCGGCGACGCTGCCAATCAACGCGCGCTGCGCGCCACGACGTCCGTGCGATCCGACGACGATGAGGTCGGCTCCGATCTCTTTCGCCACGTTCACGATCTGGGCCGCAGGCGAGCCTTCGACCAGGATCGCCTCGACGCCTTTGCCGAGCGAGTCCACAACGTCCTCCAGCTGGCCGCGTGCATCCGCGCGCGCCGCGTCGGAGGCGGGAACGGGGTACGGGTACGGAGGCGGAGGCACGACGTGGACGACGCTGAGCCTGGCGCCAAGTCTCGCTGACAGATCTGTCGCGGCACGCAGTACACGCGTGGAAGCAGGACCGAAGTCCGTGGTGGCGAGAACGTGCTCGATGGCCGGCATGCCATTCCGCTCGCATCGATCGTGCCAGCTCACGAACCTAGTTCTTCGCGCGTCCTGCCGCGGAGATCTGTTCGGCCTCGGCCGCGCTTCGCGGGGCGAGCGCGATGTCGAACGCGCGGCGCGCTGAACGCGTCACGCGCAGCAGCGGGCGGCGGCAACGACGCGTGTGAGCTCGCTCGCGGCCGCGTGCGACCGTGCGAGCTCCTCGATACTATGATCGCCGAAGCTCTCATGGACCGGGGACATCGGAGCGACCGACGAGACGCGATCACGGACATAGACATGGACACCTTCTCCCGCCGCCTCGGTGCTCGCGGCGACCCGTCAGCAGCAAGGCTTAGGCGTCGAGGCGATCATCCAGCCGATCGACGCGCACGGCTCGCAGCCGTAGACGTTCTTCTCGAGCAAGGCGTGTGTGGTTCCGACCGCCCGGAGTGAGACATCGCACGGCCAGGCGCGGACCGTATCGGTGATTCGACGACGGCCGTGGTTGCCTCCTGGTGGCGGGTTAAGCGGCGTAGGGCGGCGCGCGTTTCGCTTGTTGCGACAACGCCCGCCCCGCGTCGACCGCGCTTCACCCCTTCGGCGATGCCGGAGGTGTCTTCACCAGGATCTTCTTCGGCTGCACTTCGGGCTTCTTCGGGACCGCGAGCGTGAGCACGCCGTCGCGAAGATCCGCATGGATCGCAGCGGCGTCGACGCCGTCGGGTAGCGTGAACGCCCGCGTGAAGCCGCCGTACGAACGCTCGAACGTGTAATAGGTGTCCGTCTGCTCGCGCTTCTCCGCCTCGCGCTTGCCGGCGACCGTGAGGCGGTTGCCGGTGATGGTGACGTCGAGGTCCTCCTGCTTGACGCCCGGCATGTCGGCTTTGAAGAGGTAGCCGTCCTTCGTCTCCTTCACCTCGAACGCGGGTGCGAAGGCGTAACGGTCGTCGGACGCGTACGGCGTCATCTCGCTGAACGGATCCCAGCCGAAGAACTGGCGGGTCATTCGCGACGGCTCCCAGTCGGGCGCGCTCTGCGACGGCTGCATGCTGCGGTTTCCATTTTCCTTGCGGACGGCGATGTTCGCCATGACTGGCTCCTGTCTATTCTGTGCCGCGATGTTCGCGGACGATAGCGCGCTCGCAAGGTTCGTTCCGGCAGGGACGCACGTTACTTTCTGTCGTACGAAGCGAGCAGCGTGCAAGCACAGCGCGCAGCGGCGCACGCAATGCGGTTCCGCATCACCACGCGGTGAAGCCACCGTCGACGTAGAGCTCGGCGCCCGTCATGTACGACGCGTCGTCGCTCGCGAGGAACGCAATCGCGGAAGCGATCTCGTCCGGCTTCGCCATGCGTCCCATCGGGGTGCTCGAGGCGATGTAGTCGCGCATCGCTTTGGCCTCGGGGGAGTTGCCATGGGCGAACGCCGCGACCATCGGCGTGTCGACGAAGCCGGGGTGCACCGAGTTGACGCGGATTTGCTCCTTTGCGAAGCGGATTGCGGCGTTCTTCGTCATCAGGCGCACGGCGCCTTTCGACGCGTGGTACGCGAAGGAGGTGCCGGTTCCGCCGGACGCGCCGTAGATCGACGAGACGTTCACGATCGCGCCACCGCCGTGCTTTCGCAGCTCCGGCGCAACGGTCTTCATGCCGAGCCAGGTTCCCGTCTGGTTGATCGCGATGATCTGGTCGTAGCCTTCCTTCGACTCTGACTCGAGATCCTCGACGCGCGCGATGCCGGCGTTGTTGACGAGGACGGCGACCCGACCGAGCGTCGCGGCGCGATCGACCGCGCGGCGCCACTCGGGCTCGGACGAGACGTCGAGGTGCTCGTAGAGCGAGCGTCCCTCCGCCTTGCGGATCTCCTCGGAAAGCGCGTTGCCCTCTTCGTCGAGGACGTCGGTGATGAGCACCGCTGCGCCCTCCTGCGCAAGCCTCCGCGCCGTCGCGGCACCGATCCCGCGTGCTCCGCCTGTCACGATCGCGACCTGGCCTCTGAATCGACGCTTCATGGTGGTGACCTCTCGTTTGGAGGGCCAGGCGTGCATCCCACGTGCCCGCCACGCCTTTGCCACGCCGTTGCTCGCTCCGCGGAAAGCTACAGCGGTTCGGCGTTCTTCTCCGGCGCGGGCAGCGGGCCGGTCGTCAGCACCGGGACCGGCGAGAGCCGAACGACCCTCTCCGCAACGCTTCCGAGAAAGAAGCGCGGTAGACCGCGGCGGCCGTGCGTTCCCATGACGACGAGATCGATGCCGCGCTCCTTGATGACCTCGAGGATTTCCCGCCACTCGGGGCCAACACGGAGCACCGCGTCGGTCGCCGCGTGGCGCTTCACGAGGCTCACGCGAGCTTCCTCCAGAGCGTTCCGCGCGGCGCTCTCCAGCCCGTCGATCGGCCAGATCAATCTTTCCGCGTAGGCGGTGTTCGGGATGGACCACGCGTGGACCAGCGTGATCTGCGCCGCAAACGTGCGAGCCAACTCGACCGCCATGGTCGTCGCCCGGTCGGAGGCCTCGGAAAAGTCGGTGGGAACAAGAATGTGTGTGATCGCGTTCACGACGAACCTCCGTGCTCGAAGGCGACGCGGACGCAGTGACGACAATGCCGCCTGCGCTCACGCTCGACACGACGAGTCAGACCATGCCGTCCCGCGTGCATGCCCCAGACCACGTCTCGGTGTCGAACGCCGTCGTACGAGCATCGCGTGGACATCGGAGCTTGGGCGCTCCGTGTGCAGTTCGTGCGCCCCCTGCGCAGTGGGTGCGTGGGAGCATCGGAGTTGCGGCGGTGCACCGATGGCCGCTCAGCCTCTGCCTCGGCACAATCGCGTGCAGTACGCGCGAGGACGAGCGCCTCTCCCTTCGAGCCGAGCGAAGGCGTTGCCGACGAGCGACGCAAACTGCAAAAGCGTGCAACGGCGCTCGCGCTCACCCGACGGCTCGACATCCTCGTCGTGAATGACGAGATTGCTCACGCGACGTGCTCGCGCTTGCGGTCCGGTCTTTCGGCCACACATCCGCGTCGCGGCCGGTGGAGAGGAGGCGCTACGCGCGATCGCCGAGCGGCGTCCTGACGTCGTGACCAGCGACTGGGAAGCGCCTGGAATTAATGGCAGCGAGCTGTGCCGGCGAACACGCCGCGAAAGCGAAGATGCGCTTTACGTATATTTCATCTTCATCACGGCGTTCAGCGATCGCGAGCACCTCCTCGCCGGCGTAGCCGCAGGGGCGGACGACTACCAGCGCAAACCCGTCGACCTCGACGAGCTCGAGGTTCGCCTGGTATTGGCCGCTCGCGGCGTCGACCTCCACGCGAGGCTCGCCGCGGCTCTCGACGGGGAGAAATCGCACGGACATTGAGTGTCGTTCCGACCTTCAGGGGCGATGCAAGGTCCGCCTGCAATGTGCCCGACGGCCGAAGAGCCCACCCACGAGACAGGAGCGCGCCACATGCCAATCGGATCGACGCGCTCGTGGCGGCGCCTGGCGATCGCATCCATCACGACATGGGTATTGCTGGCTCCCGGGATACGGCCTACGGCCAGAACGCTCAGACGACGG
>JAYTZB010001591.1:0-3057 GCA_043742085.1 Polyangiaceae bacterium | reverse complement strand
GCTTCCCCAGCACGGGCGACTCCACGTGCGGTACCGGAGCGAGCTCGGCGATCCGAGCCACGCCGCGACGGTGACGCGAGCGGCGCTGCCACGACGGCGTAGCAGCAGGGTGCTGCCTTTCGGCGCCGCGATTCTCGGCGCGATCGGCTCGTGCGCCTTTGGATCGCTACCGAGCGCTCGCGCCCGCCCCGGGCCCGCTCTTTCGTCGGAGGCGGCGCGCGAGGCGACCATTCTCTCGGCCGTTCGTGCTCTTAGTCCGGCGCGGAGGAAGGCGACCGAGCCGGGAGGGACGCCGCCGCCGTCATCGCGGCCCCGTCGCCCGGGCGCGCCGTCGTCTGCGACCGCGCCCTCAGCGACCGATCGGACGAAGCGTCCGGACGGCGATGCACCCGAGCACGGGTCTGCCGCCGGCGCGGTGACCATCGACACCTACCCATGGTCGCGCGTGACCATCGACGGCACGTTCCGCGGCGTGACCCCGCTCGTCCTCGTCCCGTTGACCGCAGGCTCACACGTGGTCGAGGTCGAGAGCGTCGACCAAGGCCGCCTGGTGCGCACCGTCGAGGTCCGCGAAGGGGAGACCCTCGCCGAGCAGTGGCGATTCGAGTGAGCGCGCTGTCGCTGGACACATTGTCCAGCGGCTGTACAGCCGCCCTCCATCTGGGGGCCCCTCGGGCCCCGTCGACGTCTGCACCGAGTCATGAACGCCCTTTAATTGCGCGCTTTCGCGGGGGTTGGTCGGAGAAGCGCGAGCGGGCACGCGCGGTGCTTCGAGGAGCACCATGGCCCACGCCTCTTCACCTGGCTCACCCCTTGGACAGCCGACCATCGCGTTCCACCACCAGCCGACGGTGATCGTCGGGCCGAGCGATCTCGCGCGCGAGCTCTTTCGCGGCTGCGCGTCGATGACCGACCGCAGGACCGTGACCGTCACCGAGACGACCCCGTTGCGTCCGCGCCAGGCCGCTGCAGCGCGCAGTCGGGCGGGCGGGACGCTCGTCTGCATCGCATGTCTCTTCCTGGGCATCGGGGCCGGCCACATGGTCCGCGAGGGACGTGCCTACGCGGCCGCGCTTCCCGGCGTGGAATCATCCTCTCTCCCATCGACGCCGCCGCGCGCGGCGCACACCGCGGCGACGCTGGGCGTGCATCCGGGCAGCGCGCCGCGCGCGAAGGACACCGGCCACCGCGCGGAACCGGCAGCGGTGGCGGCGGCGCGCGCCCGTCGCAAGGCCGGTCAGGGCGGCGGCGCAGCGCGGGCCGGGTTCGTGAGCGCACCGGTAGCGTCGGCCGCGGATGCGCTGTTCCTCGATTTCGAGCCCACCTTCCGGATGGCGTTTTGACGCGTCGCTCGCGTGTGAAATTAAGGAATGGACGTCGCGTACGGCTGGCGATGACGAGCGCGCTCCTCACCCTCGTCTTGGCGCGCGGCAGCGAGGCCGCTCCGCGCGATGGAGACGCGGCTCAGCAGTGGTTCACACATGGTCTCGCGGCGACGCGTGTCGGCGATCTCCCCGCCGCGCGCAGGGCGTTCGGCGCCGCGTATGCGCTCGTGCCGAGCGTCGACATCCTCTGGAACCTCGCGGCCGTCGAGCGTAAGCTCGGCGATAGCGTCGCTGCGCTCGAACACCTTCGTCTCTACGTCGCGAGCCCTGACGCGCGCCCCGACCGTAAGCAGTTGGCCGCTGACGAGCTGATCCCGGAGCTCGAAGCCGCGACCGCTCACCTCGCGCTCGCCGAGCCCGAGGGCACGATCGCGCTGGTGGACGGGCGCGAGGTCCCCGCCACGGCCGCGCTCGACTTGACGCCCGGCGTGCACGCGATCACCGTCCGCCGCGACGGCATCGACCGCACGTGGGCCCTCTACCTGAACGCGTCGGTCATCACCCGCGTTCCCGCTGTCACGGTCATCTCCGCGCCGGCAGCGACACCGTCGTCCGGAGCCGCGGCGGCAGGCCCGGCCGCATCGGGCCTCGTCGTCGCTCGGGCGCCTTCCAGCGCGCCGATCGTGCTCACTCTGGGGAGCGCGGCGCTCGTCTCGATCGCCGCCGGCGTCTACTTCTCCTTCCTCGCGCGCGATGCGCAGGAGACGGGCGACCGGCTGGAGGTGCAGCTCCGCACCGACAACCTCTCGTGTCGCCGCTCGGGAACGCTGTGCGACGACTTCAACAGCGCGCGCAGCTCGGCGCAGCGCAGCTCTCTCCTCGGAACGACGTTGCTCGTGAGTGGCGGCATACTGGGCGGCGCGGCCATCTCGACGTGGCTGTTGTGGCCGGGGACGAAGGCGACGCGGCTCGCTCCGACCGCTGCCAAGGACGCGGCCGGTGTCGTGATGACCGGGACTTTTTAGTCCCTCAGGCGGCCATCGACGACGACGCCATGGCGATGAGGAACGGCGACAGCACGGCGTCGATGTCGCGGCGGAGGCGGGCCACCGCCATGTCGTTGGCGGCCTCGGTGAGCGGCGTGCCGAGGAGGCTGTGGAAGAAGGCGAGGGCGAACGGCGCGAACGCCTCGAAGCGCGTCCATTCGGTGAGCACGTCCAGCCCGAGCTCCTCGATCGCGCAGAGCTCGCGCGCCATGCGGATCGACCAGCGGTAGGTCCGCGCCGCGACCGCCTGCATCGGGGCGTCATTCACGGTCGGGTCGCTCGTGTTGCTCACCGTCATCGAGAGCGTCGCGCGGAGTTTTCGGAGCGCCATCGCGACGGCGTCGAGCGGAGAATCGTCGCGATCGCACGTGGCCCGCTGCGCGACGCGCGCACGGAGCCAGCGCGCCAGCTCGCTGTCGAGGACGTCGTAGTCGGGGGCGGCGGCGTTCTTCTTGGAGCTCATGAACCGACCGATCTGCAGCGTCCGTGCCGCGATTCCGACCCCTCGCGAGGCTCGAAAGCGTTGCTGCCATGACGATCGCTACGAGAGCAATCAGGCCAGCGTCATGCCGATGACGCCCGACGACGCTTGACCCCCCCCGTGGGAAAAGTAATGTTCCGCGCCCAAATGCAAGTCAGCGAGAAGCGCATCTCTCCCGTCGTCATGGAGCTCTCGGTCGAGGTCC
>JAYTZB010001590.1:0-1718 GCA_043742085.1 Polyangiaceae bacterium | reverse complement strand
CGCCGTCGGCTGCCACGGGCTCAACGTCGGCTTCAATCTCGGCGCCGCGGCGGGGGCAGGGGTGCCCGGCCACGTGCATGGTCACGTGGTGCCGCGCTGGAGCGGCGACACCAACTTCATGCCCGTCCTCGCCGACGTGCGCGTGATGCCCCAGTACCTCGACGAGGCCTGGCGTCACCTCTACCCCGCGTTCGCCGATCTTCCCGGGACACGCGCGCCCGAGCCGGAGCCCGCATGATCATCGACGACGGCACGGCGCGCGAGGCGAAGCGCCGGCACACGCTCTTCCTGCTCGGCTCGGCGGCGATCGCCGTCGCCATCATCATCGCCGCGCAGTCGGTGCTCCTGCCGTTCGTGCTCGCGCTCGTCATCGCGTACGTGCTGACGCCGCTCGTCGCGTGGGTGGAACGGAAGCGGGTACCGCGCGCCGCCGCGATCATCCTCGTCTACGTCGTCGTGCTCGGAACGATGGGCATCTTCATCCGCTTCACGGCGCCGCGCGTGGGGATGGAGCTCGTGAACCTGCGCCGCGAGCTGCCGGCGCTCGGCGTCACCGTGCGCACGCGCTGGGTGCCGGCCTGGCAACAGCGGCTGCGCAACGCGGGCTTCGGGCCCGAGGCCCATGGTACCGACCCCGTGGTCGAGCCCGCGGCCGGCTCGCTGCACGAGCGCGGCGACCACGACAAGGACCGCAACGACAAGGACCGCGATCACGACGGCATTCCCGACGACCGCGAGCCCGCCGGCAACATCGTGGCGCGGCCGCGTCCCGACGGCGCGTTCGGCATCGAGCTCAACGGACCGCTATCGGTCACGCCCGCGAAGGGCGGAGGCTACACCATCGAGCCGCTGCGCGAGTCCCGCGACACCGGCTTCGATCTCGATCGCCTCGTCGCCGACGCGGCGGGCAAGAGCCTGCTCTACGCCCAGCACAATGCGCTCGAGATCGTGAAGATCGGCCGCGACATCATCGCGGGCGTGAGCCGCTTCTTCTTCGTGTTCGGCATCACGCTGATGCTCGCGGCGTACATGATGCTGACGCGCGAGCGCATCACGAGCTTCTTCGTCTCCCTCGTGAGGCCGAGCTCACGTGCCTCGTTCTACGAGCTGCTCGCGCGGATCGATCGCGGTCTCTCCGGCGTGGTCCGAGGCCAGCTCATCATCTGCCTCATGAACGGCGTTCTCTCGGCGATCGGCTTCGCCATCGTCGGCCTCAAGTACTGGCCGGTCCTCGCGCTCATCGCCACCGTGCTCAGCCTCATCCCCATCTTCGGCTCGATCATCAGCGCCATCCCCGCGGTGGCCCTCGGGCTCACGCAATCGGTGGGCACGGCGGTGTTCGTGCTGGTGTGGATCCTGGGCGTGCACCAGCTCGAGGCGAACGTCCTCAACCCGAAGATCATGGGCGACGCCGCGAAGATTCACCCCGTCCTCGTGGTGTTCTCGCTGCTCGTGGGCGAGCACTTCTTCCACACGGTGGGTGCGCTGCTCGCGGTGCCATGCATGTCGATCGCGCAGAGCATCTTCACGCACGTACGCGCGCGCGTGCAGGCCATGGATCCCGAGATGGCCCACGAGCCCGTCGGCAGCCTGCGGCCCGGCGCGCTGTCTTCGCCGCCGCCCGCCGCTTCGACCTCCGGCGACGCGTAGCCCTCCTCGTTCAGGGCTCGGGGGCGCTGCAGCGGACGCGCGTGATTTCGCCGGGCTTCGCGACGTAG